>CAXTWJ010000204.1:0-5298 GCA_964247925.1 uncultured Sphingomonas sp. | reverse complement strand
CCCGCGTCCATCAACGCGAACAGGCCGCAGTCATGCCTCCACCCCTTCCGGGCGGCGGCGGCGATGAACACCTCCAGTGGCGCGTGGCCGGCGCCCGCGCCCATGCCCGCCAAGCTCGCATCGACGCGGATCGCACCCGCCTGCACCGCGACGAGCGAGTTGGCGACGCCGAGCGACAAGTTGTGGTGCGCGTGGACGCCGCGCTCCGTCTCCGGCCGGAGAACCCGGTCATAGGCCTCCAGCCGCGCGCGATAGCCGTCCATGTCGAGCGCGCCGCCGCTGTCGGTGACGTACACGCAGGTCGCGCCATAGCCCTCCATCAGCCGGGCCTGTTCCGCCAGCGCGTCCGGCTTGACCATGTGGCTCATCATCAGGAAGCCGCTCGTGTCCATGCCGAGGTCGCGCGCGGCGCCGATGTGCTGGCGTGCGACGTCGGCTTCGGTGCAGTGGGTGGCGATCCGCACCGAGCGGACGCCAAGCGCATGGGCGCGCTTCAGGTCATGCACGGTGCCGATGCCGGGGATCAGCAGGGTGGTCAGCACCGCGCGGTCGAGCACGTCGGCCACCGCCTCCAGCCACGCCCAGTCGGTGTGCGCGCCAAAGCCGTAATTGAAGCTCGACCCGCTCAACCCGTCGCCATGCGCGACCTCGATCGCGTCCACCCCCGCCCGGTCCAGCGCGCGGGCGATCGCGCGCACCTGGTCGAGGCCATAGCGGTGCCGGATCGCGTGCATACCGTCGCGCAGCGTGACGTCCTGGATGTAGAGCCTGGTCTCGGCGGGATCGAACGGCATCACGCGGCCTCCCTGACCAGCAGCCGTTCGGCGATGCGCTCGCCGGTCCTGAGCGCGGCGGAGGTCATGATGTCGAGGTTGCCGGCATAGGCGGGCAGATAGTGCGCCGCGCCCTCCACCTCGAGGAACACGGTGGTCTTGATCCCCTCGAACTCGCCAAGGCCAGGGATCCGCACGGGATTGTTGGACCCGAAGCGTTCGAACTGCACCCGCTGCTTGAGGCGATAGCCCGGCACATAGGCGTTGACGCGCGCGACCATGGCCTCGACCGCGGCGGCGATGGTCGGCTCGTCCGCGCCGGACGACAGCACCAGCACCGTGTCGCGCATCATCATCGGCGGCTCGGCGGGGTTGAGGATGATGATCGCCTTGCCGCGCGCGGCGCCGCCCACCCGCTCGATCGCAAGGCTGGTCGTCTCGGTGAACTCGTCGATGTTGGCGCGCGTCCCCGGGCCGGCCGACCGCGACGCGATGGAGGCGACGATCTCCGCGTAATGCACCGTCGCCACCTGGCTCACGGCGGCGACGATCGGGATCGTCGCCTGGCCGCCGCACGTCACCATGTTGACGTTGGGCGCGTCGAGGTGCGCGTCGCCGTTGACGACCGGCACGACATAAGGCCCGATCGCCGCCGGGGTAAGGTCGACCATCACCTTGCCCGCCGCCGCGCACACCGCGTGGTGGCGGCCGTGCGCGCCGGCCGAGGTCGCGTCGAATACGATGCCGATGTCGGGCCAGACCGGCAACGCCTGCAATCCCTCAATCCCCTCGGCCGTGGTCGCGACGCCCAGCCGCGCCGCCCGCTCCAACCCATCGGACGCCGGGTCGATGCCGACCAGCGCCGCCATCTCCAGCACGTCGGAGTGCCGCATCACCTTGATCATCAGGTCGGTGCCGATGTTGCCCGACCCGATGATCGCGACCTTGACCCTGCCGCTCATCGGCGATCCTCCTCATAGCTGAACGAGGCGGCGCCCAGGCCGCCGATCTTCGCCTCCACCCGGTCGCCGGGCGCCAGCGCGACCATCGGTCCCAAGGCGCCGGTGAGCACGACGTCGCCCGCGCGCAGCGGGTCGCCGGCGACCGCCAGCGTCCGCGCGAGCCAGGCCGCGGCTTCGAGCGGGTGGCCCAGGCATGCCGCGCCAGCGCCAAGCGAACGCACCGCGCCGTTCACCTCCAGCACCATGCCGCAGGTATAAAGGTCGAGCCCCGCCAGCGCCTTGCGCTCGCGCCCCAGCACGAAGAACGCCGACGAGCCGTTGTCCGCGACCGTGTCCGCGAAGCTGATCCGCCAGTCGGCGATGCGGCTGTCGACGATCTCGATCGCGGCGACCGCGTGATCGGTCGCCGCCGCCAGGTCGGCGGCGCGCGTGGCGGGGTCGGTCAGGTCGCGCGCCAGCACGATGGCCACCTCCGCCTCGGCCTTGGGCTGGAGCACTTCGGAGGCGGGCAGCACGCCACCGTTGACGATTTCCATGTCGTCGAACAGGACGCCGAAATCCGGCTGGTCGACCCCGAGCTGGGCTTGCACGGCCGCCGCTGTCAGCCCTACCTTGCGGCCCACCACGCGGCGGCCCGCGTCTTGCCAAATCCGCGTGTTGATCGCCTGTACCGCGTAGGCGTCGCTCGCGTCGGCCGGGGCCAGCCCGTCGCGCAATGGCGGCACCGGTGTGCCGCGATACGCCTCGCGCAGACGCCGGGCCAGGGTCGCGTGGTCGACCACCACAGCCTCTCCTTTCGCCATTTGTCAGGCGAACAATAAGACGATGGTTCGCTTCCTGACAATGGTAAGGCCATTGAGTTTTCCATATGGTGAGACGATGGGCAATTCTTCGGGCGATCGGGCGGTGGACCGCGCGTTGCGGCTGCTGGCGGCACTGGCAAACTCTGGTGGGGACACGTCCCTGTCCGAGGTGGCGCGCGAGCTCGGCTTGCCGATCTCCACCGCGCACCGCTTGACGGCGCGCCTCGCGGCACACGGCTTGCTGACCAGGATCGGGCGGGGGCGGTATCGGGGAGGCGCCTTGCTCGCCTGTCACGCCAGCCGGATCGTGTCGAGCGAGCTGTTGGCCGACGTAGCGCGAGAGCCGTTGCGCGCGCTGGCCGCGCGAACGGGCCGGACCGCGCATCTCGGCGTCTTCGAGGCTGACATGGTGACCTACCTCGTGCGCGAGCCGCCACCTGGCGGCGGCATCTTCACGCGCGAGGCGATGCAGCTCGAAGCTTATTGCTCCGCGATAGGCAAGGTGCTGCTCGCGCGACAGCCTAAAGCGACGCTCGCTCGATACCTGTCGGACGGCGGTTTCGTTCCGCTGACCGCCAATACGATTATAGATCCCGAGCAGCTTCGCATTCGATTGGCGGCTACTGCTGAGGTGGGCTACGGCGTTGACGACGAGGAAGTCGAGACGGGCTTGTTTTGCCTCGCCGTGCCCCTGCCAAGGCTGGTGGGTCTGCCAGAGGCAGCGCTATCGATTGCTGGCGCGGTCCCGGGCCGAGCAGAGCAGCTGACTCTGGTCGACAGCCTAAAGGAGACGGCTGATCGAGTCGTCGCCAGCGTTGCCTAGGCTCAGGACCCGTTAAACCGCTTGCGGAGGCGGCGATGGCGATGGAGTTCGGCGCGACGAGCGAGGACATCGCCTACACCTGCCACGCGCACCCCACGCACGCGGAAGCGCTGAAGGAAGCGGCGATGGCGGTGCAGGGCAAGCCGATTCCGCAAATAGGTGCTGGACCCAACGACGTGGCCATCAAGTTCGTTAGGAACGTCAATGGTCATACGCCGAAGGGGTCGCAGGTCGTCGAGTTCCTCGACGTAGTGAGAATATCCGGCCCCCACGTTACATTTTCTGCGACAAACACACTGAATTCACGAGAACCGTCTTCTGCGTAGAAGCTGGCTTCATCGAGTGCATGAAAGTCGGAAGGGGGACGAATGCGAGCGCGGGGTTTTAGTAAGCCGAGCTTGTTTACGAGTTCAAGCCGTTCTGCTCTCAGCCTTTACGTGTCGCGGGCCACTGCCGTGCTCCCCTAATGGCGCGGTATGCACGTTGCGACCGCTTTCCAGCGTATGCGCCTAAACCCACCTTTCGGCTACCACCATGCGGACGTTCAACGCCACTTACTGCCTTGCAACGTCCGGCGAGTTCTAGGCACTGGGCGCATGGCTTCAGGACTACGTCCCACCACGCTTCAGGCACGCTGGCTCCACCTCACCCGCGCGACCCTCCCCACACTCGCGCGCGCCCGCGCTTGGCCGGTCCGCAACGACCATTGCTTCCAGCGCATCCTGCTCGACCATGCGGTCGGCGGGTGCTGGTACGATCACGTCGCGGGGCGCCCCGCCTACCGGCACATCGCCCCCGACCGCCTCGCCGCCGCCGTAGCGCTGGGGGAGGCGGTGGCGGCGGGGACGGTGGACCTCCATGCGCTCAACGCGCAGTCGCTCCAGTGGCGGGGGAAGCTGTAGCACCGTGCTCCTGCTTTCGCAGGAGCGCTACGCCACGCCATTGCTCCTGAAATGCCGCAGCAACCGCGCCCAGCCGTCCTTGGCATCCGCCTCGCGATAGCTCTCGCGATAGTCGGCGTGGAAGCCGTGCGGCGCGTCGGGATACACCACGATCTCCGCGCGCTTCCCCGCCGCCTTCACCGCCGCGCGCATCGCCTCGACATCGGTCTGGGGGATGCCCTGGTCCAGTGCGCCGTACAGGCCCAGCACCGGCGCGTGCAGCTCGCCCGCGCGCGCGATCAGCGGCTTGAGCTGCCCGTACCAGGCGACACTGGCCTTCACGTCCGGGTCGGTCATCGCCGCGCGCCACGCGACCGCGCCGCCCCAGCAGAAGCCGGTGATGCCGATCGCGGCCGGCTTGGCGAACGCCTGGCGCTTCAGCCATCCCGACGTCGCGCGGACGTCCCCGTCGACCTGTGTCTCGCCCGCCTGCTTCACGACCGGGATGATCTGCTGGATGTCGGTCATCGCCGGTAGATTGACGCCCGAGCGATAGAAGAACTCGGGCGCGACCGCGACGTAACCCAGCTTCGCCAGGCGCCGGCAGATGTCCTTGATATAGTCGTGGACCCCGAACACCTCGTTGACCACGATCACGGCGGCGTGCCTGCCTTTGACCGCCGGGCGCGCGACATAGGCCGGCAAGGGCTTCACGGCGCCGTTCGGGATCAGCACCTCCTCGATCACCAGCCCGTCGGCGGGCGTCGTGATCGGCGCGGCCTCCGCCGACCAGGCGGCGAGCGCATAGCCGGCGAAGAACATCGACACCGCCGTGCGGCGCGTCAGGTGCAGGTCTTCCGGCTCGGTGCCCTCGGGGCGCGTCAGGTTCAGCATGGCCTTCTCCTCTGCGCGCATCATGCCACCGCCGGCACGGGCGCGGAAGCAACGATCTCCGGCAGGATCGCGTCGAGCAGCGGCGCGCCGACTTCCGTCACGCGCAGCCGCTCGCCCGCCATCACGACCAGCCCCAGCCGCTCGAGCCGCGCTACCGCCGCG
>CAXTWJ010000203.1:0-5317 GCA_964247925.1 uncultured Sphingomonas sp. | reverse complement strand
CCTCGGTGATGGTGACGATCAGCGGCACCTCCGCGTCGATCGCCTCCAGGATCGAGTCCGCGGCGAAGGGCGGCGGCACGTAGATCACGGACGCGGTCGCGCCGGTCTTCGCGACCGCCTCGGCCACCGTGTCGAACACGGGCAGGTCGAGGTGCGTCGTCCCGCCCTTCCCCGGCGTGACGCCACCCACCATCTGCGTGCCATAATCCAGCGCCGCCTTGGTATGGAACGACCCGGTCTCGCCGGTCATGCCCTGGGTGATGACCTTGGTGGTCCGGTCAACGAGGATAGACATCGGCGCTTCGTACTCCATGTTTCCCCGCTAAGGCGGGGACCCAGACTGGGCTCCCGCCTCGCGGGAGAACAGCTAGTTGCAGATAGACTCGAACAGGTCGTTCCAGTCGGGGTTCATTCGCTCGATCGTCGTCAGCTTCCACTGACGGTTCCATTTCTTTAGCTGAAGCTCGCGTGCCCGCGCGTTCTCCAGATCGTCGTGCGCCTCGTACCAGAGGAGGAGCTTGCACCCATACCGCTTTGTGAAGCCAGGAACGAGGCCGTTGCGATGATGATACGTCCGCGCAGGCAAGTTGCTGGTCACGCCGAGGTAGATCGTTCCGTTCCGCCGGCTCGCCATCATGTAGACGTAACCCGGCCTGTTCACGCTCGCCTCCCCTGTTCACCCGCGAAGGCGGGTGCCCAGACTGGGTCTCCGCCTTCGCGGGGACACAAGGAGGGCACTCCCCTTATTTCAGGCTCTCGTCGATGCCCTTGCAGGCCTCCAGCAGCTCCTTGACCGCGTCGACCGAGACGGTGAGGTTGGCCTTGGCCTCTTCGTCCAGCGCGATCTCGACGATCTGTTCGACGCCACCCGCGCCGATCACCACCGGCACGCCGACGTACAGGTCGTTCACGCCATACTGGCCGTCCACGTAAGCCGCCGCCGGCAGCACACGCTTCTGGTCGTAGAGATACGCCTCCGCCATCGCGATGCCGCTGGTCGCGGGCGCGTAATAGGCGGAGCCGGTCTTGAGCAGCGCGACGATCTCGCCGCCGCCGCCGCGCGTGCGCTTGACGATCGCGTCGATGCGCTCCTGCGTCGAGCGGCCCATCTTGATCAGGTCGGGGACGGGGATGCCCGACACGGTCGAATAGCTGATGACCGGCACCATCGTGTCACCATGGCCGCCGAGCACGAAGGAGGTCACGTCCTTGACCGACACCTTGAACTCGTCCGCCAGGAAATGGCTGAAACGGGCCGAGTCCAGCACGCCCGCCATGCCGACGACCTTGTGCGTCGGCAGACCCGAAAACTCGCGCAGCGCCCAGACCATCGCGTCTAGGGGGTTCGTGATGCAGATCACGAAGGCATCGGGCGCGTTGGCGGCGATGCCCTCGCCCACCGCCTTCATCACCTTCAGGTTGATGCCGAGCAGGTCGTCGCGGCTCATCCCCGGCTTGCGCGCGACGCCGGCGGTGACGATGATGACGTCCGCGCCGCGGATGTCGGCATAGTCGTTCGAGCCGGTGATCGTCGCGTCGAAGCCTTCGACCGGGCCGCACTGGCTGAGGTCGAGCGCCTTGCCCTGGGGAATGCCCTCCGCCACGTCGAACAGGACGATGTCGCCCAGCCCCTTCAGCGCCGCCAGGTGCGCGAGCGTGCCGCCGATGTTGCCGGCGCCGATCAGCGCGATCTTCTTACGGGCCAAGGTCAATCCCCTGCTGGATGGAAAGAGCGTGGGTGGCCGCATAGGCGTTTGTCGCTACGGCGGCAACCGTTAAGGTCTGGTATTGCGAGTGGTTCGCAGTAGCAACAGACTCACGCCTGATCGACGTAGCGCCGCTCTCCGGTGCGCCGGTTGTACCAGACCACCACCGGTCGCCCGCTCGCCTCGTCGCGGAAGCGCTCGGGCGTCTCCTCCCAGTCGGCCTCATGGCCGCGCCGGTCGGTGCCGGCATAGCCGACCCGCTCGGCCAGCACGCCCAGCGCCACTACGCCCGCCGTCAGCAGCATCGGCCAGCTCGCCGGCACCAAGGCGAAGCCGATCAGCGCGGCCGCGAGCGCCACGATCGCCGCGCCCGTCACGACGGCGCGCAGCATCTCAGGCCGCCGGCTCGATGACCACGGCGGTGCCATAGGCGACGACCTCGTTCATCGACTGCGCGATCTCGCCCGAATCGAACCGCATCATCACGATCGCGTTGGCGCCCATCTCCGTCGCGTTCGCCACTAGGCGGTCGATCGCGTGGCGGCGCGCGTCCTCGACCAGCTTCGTGTATTCGGGGATCTCGCCCCCGACGATCGAGCGCAGGCTTGCGGTGATGTTGCCGCCCAGCCCGCGGCTGCGCACGACGACGCCGAACGCCTGGCCCAGCGTGCGAACGGTGCGGTGGCCCGCGACGTTCTCGGTGGTGGTGACGATCATCCCTGTTCTCCCCCATGTGGCAGGCAAAGATACGCCTCCGAACGCATCTCTTCCAGCCGGCTGACGGTGCGCTGGAACTCGAAGCGGCCGTCGCCCGCCGGGTAGAGCTGGTCGGGCTGCGCGTCGGCGGCGGCGAGCAGCTTGACCTTGTGCTCGTACAGGGCGTCGATCAGCGACACGAAGCGCGCCGCCTCGTTGCGGTTCTCCGGCCCCAGCACGGGAATGCCGACCAGGATCACGGTGTGGAAGCGGCGCGCGACCGCCAGATAGTCGGCCGCGCCGCGCGCCTCGCCGCACAGCCGCCTGAACGAGAACACGGCGACGCCCTTCAGCGCCTTGGGCACGTGCAGCACACGTCCCTGCACCGCCAGGTCCTCCGACGGGATCGGCTCCGTCACCTCGTGATCGGTCAGGCGGAAGAACGCGGCGGATAGCTGCGCGGTCGCGGCCGCGCCGTTGGGCACGAGCCAGGTGTCCTGCACGCCTAGCCGATCGCGACGGTAATCGACCGGCCCGTTCAGCGGCAGGACGTCCAGCCGCTGTTCGATCAGCGCGATGAAGGGCAGGAAGTGCTCGCGGTTGAGGCCGTTGCGGTAAAGGTCCGACGGCTGGCGGTTGGAGGTGGTCACGATCGTCACGCCCCGGTCGATCAGCGCCGTGAACAGCCGCGACAGGATCATCGCGTCGGGCGAGTTGGTGACCATCATCTCGTCGAACGCCAGCAGCCGCGTCTCCGCCGCCAGCGCCGCCGCGACGGGAAGGATCGGATCGCCCGCCTCCTTGCGCCGCTCGATCGCGATGCGGCCGTGGATTTCCAGCATAAACTCGGCGAAATGGACGCGGCGCTTGCGCGCGATGACCACATTCGCGAAGAACAGGTCCATCAGCATCGACTTGCCGCGGCCAACATCACCCCACAGGTACAGGCCGCGCGGGGTGACGGCGCGACGGCGGAGCAGGCCGGCTCGACGTGGATGCTCCAGCTCGTCCGCGAGCGTGTCGAGACGGGTCGCGGCGGCGCGTTGCTCGGGATCGGCGCGCAGCTCGCCGGCCGCCAGCAGCGCGTCATAGGCGGGAAGGACGTCAGCCATCGGGTTCGACGGTCAGCGCGTCGGCTTGCGGATCGTGGCGGCGAAGCTCGCCACCCGCGCTTCATCGTCGCCCTGCACCACCAGCCCGCGCAGGAACAGCAGGCGGCCGGTCTCCTGCAGCAGCTCGACCTGCGCCTCCAGCGGCTCACCGATCCGCCCGCCGCCGATGAAATGGGTGTTGAGGTCCAGCGTCACCGCCGTCCCCGCCTCGATCAGCCCGAAGCCGCGCGACGCGGCGAACAGCGCGACATCGATGAAGCCGAGCAGCGCGCCGCCATGGACGCGATCGGCCAGGTTGGAATGGCGCCGCTCCGGCGTCATCCGCACGCGCGCGAGCCGGTCCTCGACGCGCACCATCAGCTCGCCGAGGAAGCTGTTGTAGCGGCTGGCGTCGCGAAAGCTCCAGCGCATCCAGCCGGGGTGATCGGGATGGGCCTCATAGAGGAAGGTGGGGTCGGTCATGTCAGCCGCCATTAGCCCTCTCCCGCTTGCGGGAGAGGGTTGGGTGAGGGTCTTCTTGCTTCTTTTCGCGAGCAGAACAGAAGATCAAGAAGACCCTCACCGACTTCGGCTAGGCAGCAAGCTGCCAAGCCTCCGTAGCCTCTTCCGCGAGCGGGAGAGGGCCAGTGGCACGAGCGCGCCTCAGAGAACCCGCTCGGCCTCCATCTTCTTCACCTCGGCGATCGCCTTCGCCGGGTTCAGCCCCTTTGGGCAAACGTTCGCGCAGTTCATGATCGTGTGGCAGCGATACAGGCGGAACGGGTCCTCCAGCGCGTCCAGCCGCTCGCCCGTCATCTCGTCGCGGCTGTCGGCCAGCCAGCGATACGCTTGGAGCAGGATCGCCGGCCCCAGGAACTTGTCGGAGTTCCACCAGTAGCTCGGGCACGAGGTCGAGCAGCAGGCGCACAGGATGCACTCGTACAGCCCGTCCAGCTTGGCGCGGTCCTCCGGCGATTGCAGCCGCTCCTTGCCCGACGGCGGCGGCGTCACTGTCTGCAGCCACGGCTTGATCGACGAATATTGCGCGTAGAAATGCGTGAAGTCCGGCACCAAGTCCTTGATCACGTCCATGTGGGGCAGCGGCGTAATCTTCACCTCGCCCTTCACGTCCTCGATCGCGGTGGTGCAGGCCAGGCCGTTGCGCCCGTCGATGTTCATGGAGCACGAGCCGCAGATGCCTTCCCGGCAGGAGCGGCGGAAGGTGAGCGTCGAGTCCGCTTCCGCCTTCAGCTTGATCAGCGCGTCCAGCACCATCGGGCCGGTCTTGTCGAGGTCGAGCTCGAACGTGTCGTAGCGCGGGTTCTCGCCCGAGTCCGGGTCATAGCGATAGATCTTGAACTTCTTGACCCGTTTCGCCTCGGCCGGCGCCCGGTGGGCCTGGCCCTTCTTGACGACGCTGTTCTTGGGCAGGGCGAAAGTGGCCATGGTGTCCTCTTGAGCTGCCCCGCAGATAGCGATCGTCGCCGCCCGTAACAACGGCTTATCCCGCCGGCCGATGCGGCAAAGCAACGCTTGGGAGCGGGCAAGCCGTTCCTTGGCGGGCGTCCATTGCCGCACCACGCCCCGCGCCCGACCTCTCTCGCGCGGCATCGGCCGCGACGGAGGAGACATGACATGGCGGATTTGGCAGGCAAGCGCGCGCTGGTGACCGGCGGATCGCGGGGGATCGGCGCGGCGATCGCGCAGCGGCTGGCGGCGGACGGCGCCGATGTGGCGATCACCTGGGCCGCGGCGCAGGCCAGGGCCGATGCGGTGGTGGCCGCTATCCGCGGCGCCGGCCGTCAGGGCCACGCGATCCAGGCC
>CAXTWJ010000202.1:3491-5321 GCA_964247925.1 uncultured Sphingomonas sp. | reverse complement strand
ATGGTGGAACGTCGCCTGGTCAGCGCGGTCGAGCACGACGCGGTGTTCCGGGCGGCGCCGGATGCGACGGTGCTGCCGGTTCAAGTGGGAGGATTGCTTGATTCTTCCCTGCAAGGGGAGGTGGCAGCGCGAAGCGCTGACGAAGCGGTGTCCCCGCTTCGAGCTCAGTCCCCCCATGCCGACCGGGACACCCCTCCGTCCGGCTTCGCCGGCCACCTCCCCTCGTGGGGGAGGAACATCTATGCCGTGCAATGGGCCAACTCAGAAACCGGCGTCCGCCAGCCGATCGCCGCCATCGCGGAACAGCTCCACGCCGCCGGCCACCTCCTGCTGGTCGATGCCGCGCAGATGCCCGCCGGCGCCGACCCGGCCGTCGCCACCCACGCCGACTTCGTCGCGCTGTCCGCGCACAAGCATGGCCGCCCGCCGGGCGGCGGCGCGCTGCTGGTCCGCGACCTGGGGCTGCGCAGCCCCACCGGCGGGCAGGAGCGGGGCTATCGGCCCGGCACGGAGAATCTGCCCGGCGTCCTCGCCTGGGCCGCGGCGCTGGCCGAGCCCGAGCCGCTGGACCGCTGGGCGACGCTCCGCGCCCGTCTCGACGACGCGATCACGCGCTCGGCTGGCGAGGTGGTCGGCGCCGCCGCCCCGCGCCACCCCGCGATCGGCAGCTATCGGATGCCCGGCGTCGCGGCGGCAGCGCAGCTGATCCGCTTCGACCTGGCCGGCATCGCCGTGTCGGCGGGCAGCGCCTGTTCGTCAGGCTCGATGAAGCCCAGCCACGTGCTCGCCGCGATGGGCTACACCGACGAGGCCAGCCGCGAAGTCATCCGCATCAGCTTCGGCCGCGACACGGGCGAGGCCGAGATCGAGCGCGCCATCGCCGCCTGGCGCGACATCGCGCGCGCGACGCGGCGCTTCGCGGCGTGATCTATCTCGACTACCAGGCGACGACCCCGCTCGCCCCAGAGGCGCTCGACGCCATGCTGCCATGGCTCCGCGACCAGCACGCCAACCCGCACAGCGCCCACCGTCCCGGCCGCCCCGCGCCGGCGGCGGGGGCGGTGGCGCGCGAACAGGGCGCCGCGCTGCGCCCGCCCGGCGGCCGGGTCGTGTTCACGAGCGGCGCGACGGAGGCGCTGAACTGGGCGATCAAGGGCACGGCGAGGCCGATCGTGACGCTCGCGACCGAGCACGCCGCCGTGCTCGACACCGTCGCGGCGGAGGGCCGACGAGCGCGCCCCGTCGCGGTGCTTCCGGTCGGGCAGGATGGGCTGGTCGAACCGCCGACGGTCCCGTCCGGCACCGGCCTGGTCGCCGCCATGCTCGTCAACAACGAGATCGGCGTGGTCCAGCCAGTGGAACAGTTCGCTGACGCAGCCCATGCCGCCGGCGCGCTGTTCCTGTGCGACGCGGTGCAGGGCTATGGCCGCGTGCCGGTTCCCGCCAACGTCGATCTGGTCGCCGTCTCCGCGCACAAGGTTCACGGCCCCAAGGGCATCGGGGCGCTGTGGATCCGGGACGGCGTGACGCTGGAGCCGCTGCTCCACGGCGGCGACCAGGAGGGCGGTCGGTCCGGCACGCTCTCCCCCGCGCTCTGCGCCGGCTTCGGCGTCGCGGCGCGGCTGATGGCGGAGCGGGCGGAGGCGGACGCCGCGCACGTCGAGCGGTTGTGGCAGATCGCGCTGAACCGCTTCGATCTCCACCCCCGCGAAGGCGGGGGCCTAGTCACGCCACCATTGCAGGCGACCGCTCGCCCCTCAACCATCAGACGGCGTGACTGGACCCCCCCCGGCGCGGGGGGGGGCCGCCGCGGGGCCCACACCGGCGGGG
>CAXTWJ010000202.1:0-3481 GCA_964247925.1 uncultured Sphingomonas sp. | reverse complement strand
GTGGACAGCAGCTGGCACCTCAACGGCTCGTCCTCTCACCGCTACCATGGCAACCTGAACGTCCGCCGCTCGGGCCTCGATGCCGCGCGGCTGATGTCCGACTGCCGCGACGTCGCTTTCTCCGCCGGTTCCGCCTGCGCCAGCGGCTCGGGTCGGCCCAGCCACGTGCTGCGCGCGCTCGGGCTGCCGGACGCGGAGGCGCGGTCGTCGATCCGGCTCGGCTGGGGCCGCTACACGACCGAGGCCGAGCTGACGGATGCGCTCGACCGCATCGTCGCGGCGGCGGACGCACAGCGATGATCCCTGTCACCTTCGAGCGCCGGGGCGCTGTGACCCACGCCCAGGGCGCGGAAGGCGCGCGCCTGCTCGACGTCGCGCAGGCCGCCGGGATGCCGCTCGAAGGCACGTGCGCCGGCGCCATGGCGTGCGCGACCTGCCCCGTCATCGTCGCGGCGGCCGCTTTCGACCGCCTGCCGCCCGCCAGCGCCGAGGAGGAGGACCTGCTCGACCTTGCCCCCGCCGCCACCCGCACCAGCCGGCTCGCCTGCCAGATCAGGCTGACCGCCGCGCTCGGCGCGCTGTCCGTCCGCATTGCCTGACGGGAACCGCGCCCGGCAACATGGGTTAAGCGTGGGCCCGTCAGACTTGACGGGCGTGTACCGCGTCGCGCGACCGGTTCCGGTCGGCGGCCAACATGGGAGAGCCACATGAAGATCATGTCCATCCTCGCCGCCGGCCTGATCGCCGCGACGGGCCTCGCCGCCGCGCCGGCCTCCGCCCAGGAGCGCACGGTCGTCCGCGAGCGCGTGACGCCCGGCGGTCGCACCGTCGTGCGCGAGCGCACCACCACCGTGCGCCGCTACGGCTACAACCGCCCGCGCCGCGTCTGCACCGTGCGCTATCGTCACGGCGAGCGCATCCGGACGTGTCGGTTCGCGCGTTACTGAGCCGCCGCGCGCACGTCGGCAGCGTAGGTGGCGGTGAGACGCGCAAGCCCGGCCGGCGTCGCCCCCCGCCCCCCGCCGCCCCCGGGTTTCCGCCGCGGGGGGCGTGCCCCCCCTCACCCGGTAGTGGCCCCGTGCCGCGCATGGCCGGCCGGCGTGGCGCAGCTACGACCGACGACGCGGCTTTGCCGCGGCGGGCGCCTTGCACCCACTCACCCTTTCTTCCATAGGCGCACGCGAGAGTCGGGCGGACGTGGTCGTCGCCAACCTGGTCAGGGCCGGAAGGCAGCAGCCACAACGATTTCCCCACGGGTCGTTCCGGCTCTCACCGCGCAGGCTGCGAGAGAGCGCGTGCCGCGCTCCACGCAGCCCAGCGCGGCCGGCGGGTCGGCCCAGCCCCACCCCGTAGACGTCCCGCCCCGGCTTTGCCGCGGCGCGCTCACAGCACGATCTCTTCATCAATCCGGGCTTGACCCGGGGATCCCGCTGCCTTGGCACGGTCAGAAGCGGGATCCCGGCTCAAGGCTGGGTAACGAGGGCAGGTCTGTCCTACCCGCCTCACACCTGTCATACTCCCGCCGTGACCCGAATCACCTTCTGTTCCACCCATTCCGATGCTTCTCCCGATCACCGGGGGAGCTTCCCCGCGCGACGTGGACTGACCTTCCTCACCTTCCGCGCCGTGATCCGCCGCTAGGATGAGCGACTCCGATATCCTCCTCGGCCTCGACGAACCGCCCCAGCCCCGCGCCGAGGCGTACCGCGTCCTCGCCCGCAAATACCGGCCGCAGACCTTCTCAGAGCTGATCGGGCAGGACGCGATGGTCACCACGCTTGGCAATGCGATCAGGCGCGACCGGCTCGCGCACGCCTTCCTGATGACCGGCGTGCGCGGGGTGGGGAAGACCTCCACCGCGCGCCTGATCGCCAAGGCGCTCAACTGCATCGGCCCCGACGGGCAGGGCGGCCCGACGATCGACCCCTGCGGCGCCTGCGAGCCGTGCCGCGCCATCGCGGAGGGGCGCCACATCGACGTGATCGAGATCGACGCGGCGTCGAACAACGGCGTCGACAACGTCCGCGAGATGACGGAGGCGGTGCGCTACGCGGCGGTCTCCGCGCGCTACAAGATGTACATCATCGACGAAGTTCACATGATGTCCAAGCCCGCCTTCAACGCGCTCTTGAAGACGCTCGAGGAGCCGCCCGCGCACGTCAAGTTTCTGCTGGCGACGACGGAGGTGGACAAGGTGCCGGTGACGGTGCTGTCGCGCTGCCAGCGGTTCGACCTCCGCCGCATCCCCGCCGACGCGCTCGCCGCGCACTTCGCGTCCGTCTGCGCGAAGGAGGGTGCCGAGGCCGAGGCCGAGGCGCTGATGCTGATCGCGCGCGCGGCGGAAGGGTCGGCGCGCGACGGGCTGTCGATCCTGGACCAGGCGATCGCCCACGCCGACGTCGAGGGCGGCGGGGTGACGGCGGACGCGGTGCGCCAGATGCTGGGCCTCTCCGATCGCGGCGCGGTGCGCGACCTGCTCGCCCACATCCTCGCCGGCGACGGCCCGGCGGCGCTGGCGGCGCTGCGGCGCCAGTATGACCTGGGCGTCGATCCGCTGGCCGTGTTCCGCGCGCTGCTGGAGACGGTTCACGGCGTCACGCTGGTAAAGGTCGGCACGCCGCCCGACCCGGCGCAGCCCGCCGAGGAGGGTGCCGCGCGTGCCGACTGGGCCGCCGCCTTGTCCTTCCCGGCGCTGCACCGGCTATGGCAGCTGATCCTCAAGGGGCATGAGGAGATCGGCCGCGCCGCGCTCCCGATCGAGGCGGCGGAGATGGCGCTGCTGCGCGCGATCCACGCCTCCACGCTCCCCGATCCCGGCGAACTCGCGCGCCAGATCGCCAGCGGCCAGACGCCGACGATCGCGCCGACCCCGGCGCCCGCGCCCGTCCCGGCGGCGGAGCCGGTCGCGCACTATCCGCCCGACTTCGCCGCGCTGGTGGACGCGCTCGACGCCGCCGGCTCGCTCGGCGTCGCGATCAGGCTCCGGCAGGGGGCCAGCGTCGTCCGCTATCAGCCGCCCGAGCTGGTGCTGAGCGGCAGCCGCCCGATGTCCGCCGACACGCTCGCCGACGTGCAGGCGGCACTGAAAGGCCTGAGCGGCCGCGCCTGGAAGCTGTCCTTCCGCGACGAGCCCGGCGCTCCGACGCTGCGCGAGGCCGAGCGCGCCGCCGACGAGGCAACCGAGCGCGCCGTCCGCGAGTTGCCCATCATACAGGCCGGGCTTGAGCACTTTCCCGACGCCGTCCTGGAGGACTGGCCCGGCAAACGGAGCAACGCATGAAGAACATCGACGAGATCCTGGCCATGGCGCAGAACGTCCAGGCGGAGCTGGAGAAGGCTCAGTCCAACCTCGACCAGATCGAGGTCGAGGGCGTCGCCGGCGGCGGCCTGGTCCGCGTCAAGGCGTCCGCCAAGGGCCGCATCGCCTCCATCGCGATCGACGACTCGCTGATGCAGGTCGGCGAGAAGCAGATGCTCGAGG
>CAXTWJ010000201.1:0-5374 GCA_964247925.1 uncultured Sphingomonas sp. | reverse complement strand
CGGAAATTGTATTCCGAGCGCAGCGGGTCGCGCTTCTGCGCGCGCGTCCAGGCGCCCGCCACGTCGAGCCCGAGCGTGCCGAAGCGGAAATTGCCGCCGCCCTGCACCGACTTGGTGTTGTCCGTCTCGCGCCGCCGCCGCACCCGCTCGCTGCCGCGGCCCCTGAACGTGCCCGTCGTGGCGCTGGAGAAGACAAAGGCGCTCTGGTTGTCGATGATGAACTGGTCGCGCGTCTCGTTGTCGTCGAATCGCGACAGCGTGCCGCGCAGGAACAGCTTGGCGGCGTCGGACGGGTGCCAGTCGAGGTTCAGCACCACGCCCTGGCGCGTGCGGACCAGGTTGTAGTCGCGCAGGCCGGCCTGGTCCGGCACCACGAAGCCGTTGCCGGCGACCGGCGCGCGGTAGTTGGTCGAGCCCTGGAAGTTCTCCGACTCGATCGGCCGCCGGGAATAGTTGACCGACAGCACCGCGCCCAGCGTGTCCGTGCGGCCGCCGACCTGAACGTCGGCCTCATAGGGATGGCCGCCGTTCAGGTGATAGGCGCCATATTCGCCGCGCACGTCGGCGAAGCGGCGCTCCTTGCGGTCGAACGCGGTCAGCGTGCGGATGTTGACCTCGCCCCCGATCGCGTTGGCGTCCTGGTCGGGGGTCAGCGACTTGGTCACGATCACCGCGTTGATCAGCGCCGACGGCAGGTCGTCCAGCTTCACCTGGCGCCCGTCCGGCTCCGGCGCGGGCAGGGTTAGGCCGTTCAGCACGACATTGACCAGATTGGGGTTGACGCCCCGGATGATGACGTAGCGCCCTTCGCCCTGGTCGTTGGCGACCGACAGGCCGGGCAGCCGCCGCACGGCCTCCGCGACGTTCTGGTCGGGCAGCTTGCCGACATCGTTCGCGTAGAGCGCCTCGGTGAAGTTGTCCGCCTGCCGCTTGGCGTCGATCGCCTTCTTCTCGCCCTGCGCGGTGCCGGTGACGACGATGTCGGCCGGCGTCCGGTCGTCCGCCAGCGCCGCCTCGTCGGCCGACGCGGTATTGCTCGCCGCCGGCGTGGTCTGCGCGTGCGCGGCCGCCGTCACAGCCAGCGCGGACCCGCCCGCGAGCAGCCAGATCAGCTTCATGTGCCATGCCCCCTCGGGCGACCCCTGCCCGTCGGGGACTCGCGTTAGGTGGCGCTTGCGACAGCGCGGCGACAGTTCGGTGACGCCGCGATGACGGCGCCTACTCCCACTCGATCGTCCCCGGTGGCTTGGAGGTGTAATCGTACACCACCCGGTTCACCCCCCGCACCTCGTTGACGATCCGCGTCGCCACGCGGGGCAGGAAGCCGCCGGGAAACTCGAACGCTTCCGCCGTCATCCCGTCGGTGGAGGTCACCGCGCGCAGGCCCAGCACCTGGTCATATGTCCGCCCGTCGCCCATCACGCCCACCGTCCTGACCGGCAGCAGCACCGCGAACGCCTGCCAGATCGCGTCGTACAGACCCGCGTTCCTGATCTCTTCCAGATAGATGGCGTCCGCCTTGCGCAGCGTGTCGCAACCCGCCTTGGTCACCTCGCCGGGAATGCGGATGGCCAGCCCCGGCCCGGGGAACGGGTGTCGCCCGACGAACTGGTCGGGCAGGCCCAGCTCGCGGCCGAGCGCGCGGACCTCGTCCTTGAACAGCTCGCGCAGCGGCTCCACCAGCGCCATGTCCATGCGCTCGGGCAGCCCGCCCACATTGTGGTGGCTCTTGATCGTCACCGACGGCCCGCCGGTGAAGCTGACGCTCTCGATCACGTCCGGATACAGCGTCCCCTGCGCCAGGAACGTCGCGCCGCCGATCTTGCGCGCCTCCGCCTCGAACACCTCGATGAATGTCCGGCCGATGAACTTGCGCTTCGCCTCCGGATCGACAACGCCCGCGAGGCCGTTGAGAAACAGCGTTTCGGCCTGCACATGGACGAGCGGGATGTTGTAATGTCCGCGGAACAGGCTGACTACCTGGTCCGCCTCGCCCGCGCGCAGCAGCCCGTGATCGACGAACACGCAGGTCAGCTGATCCCCGATCGCCTCGTGGATCAGCACCGCCGCCACCGCCGAGTCGACACCGCCCGACAGGCCGCAGATCACGCGCGCGTCCCCGACCTGCGCGCGGATATCGGCGATCTTGGCGGCGCGATACTCCGCCATCGTCCAGTCGCCGGCGCAGCCGCAGACGTGGCGCACGAAGGTGGCGAGCAGCCGGGCGCCGTCGGCCGTGTGCACCACCTCCGGGTGGAACTGCATCGCGTAATAGCGCCGCTGGTCGTCGGCGATCACGGCATAGGGCGAGCCGGGGCTGGTCGCCACCGTGCGGAAGCCGGGCGCGAGCGCCACCACCTTGTCGCCATGGCTCATCCACACCTGATGCGCCTCGCCGGGCGCCCACAGGCCGTCGAACAGGTCGCACGGCTCCCGCACGGTCACGAACGCGCGCCCGAACTCGCCCGCGTCGCCCAGCATCACCTGCCCGCCCAGCTGATGCTGCATGACCTGCTGACCGTAGCAGATGCCCAGCACCGGCAGCCCGCTCTCCCAGATGGCGTCGGGCACGCGCGGGGAGTCCTCGTCCAGCACCGACGCGGGCGAGCCCGACAGGATCACGCCGCGCGGCCTGAGCCGCGCGAACGCTTCGGCGGCGCGGGTGAAGGGCGCGATCTCCGAATACACCCCCGCCTCGCGCACGCGACGCGCGATCAGCTGCGTGACCTGGCTACCGAAGTCGATGATGAGGATGGTGTCGGGATGCTGCATGGCCGGGCTGTAGCCAGCGTCCGCCCACAACGAAAGGGGCCGCCCCGTCGCCGGAGCGGCCCCTCGATGGCTTGGACGGATCGGGCGCCTATGCCGCCAGGTCGTAATCCTCGTCGTCGCTCATCACCGGCCCGGAGTCCTGCCCCTTGGCGCTCGTGTCGCGATCGACGAACTCGATGATCGCCACCGGCGAGGCGTCGGACGCGCGGATGCCGGCCTTGATCACGCGGGTGTAGCCGCCCTGGCGGTCGGCATAGCGCGCGGCCAGCACGTCGAACAGCTTGACCAGCTGCGCGTCGTCCAGCAGCCGGGCGTGGGCCAGGCGGCGGTTCGACAGCCCGCCCTTCTTGCCCAGCGTCACCAGCTTCTCGACATAGGGCCGCAGCTCCTTCGCCTTGGCGAGCGTGGTGGTGATCTGCTCGTGCTTGATCAGCGCCGCCGCCATGTTGCGGAACAGCGCCTGGCGGTGGGCGGAGGTACGCTGCAGCTTGCGGCCGCCGACGCGATGACGCATGACGTTGGTCCTTTCAGGTTCGTGCCGGCGCCGTGCAAGGTACGCCGACCCAGGCGGAAGGGCCGCCCGGAAGGCGCGGCTCCAACCACCCCCGCGCGCCGATGTCAAGCCGCCGCGCCGAACTCCCGACTGATCCAGGTGGAAGCGTCGTCGCCGCGAAGCGGGCTAGGGCGGGGCATCGTCGGCGATGATTCCTTTCGGGCGCCGTCGGCTAAGAGACCATCGCGCTCTTCCGATATGGAGGACGCGCGCGTGAGCCGATATTTCTTCAACCTCGCCGACGGTACGTACGAGGCCGACGAGACGGGCACCGAGCTGGCGTCGATCGCCGTCGCCCGGAAATACGCCGTGCAGTACGCGGCGGAGGTGATGCGCGACCAGCCGGACGTGATCTGGGCCGGGCACGATTTCCGCGTCGAAGTGACCGACGAGGCAGGGCTGCAGCTGTTCACCATCATCATCATCGGCGTGGACTCGCCGGCGGTGCTGGCCCACCGCGATCGCGACCCGGCGTGAGCGCACCGCCCGACCAGCGTCGCGTCGCCTATGACCACCCCCGCCGCGTGTGGGTCGAGGACGGCCACGTCTTCGTCGAGGCGCATGACGGCGGCACGCTCACCATGACGCCCGATGTCGCCATCGCCATGGGCCGGCTGCTGGGCGAAGCCGGCGCGGAGTCGCTGATCAACAAGGTCATGGAGGACCACGCCCCGCCCGCTGCCGGGGCCTGACCGCGCCCGACATGGTCGGGATCGCCCGGCGCGACGTCCCCCGACCGGGTGTTCCCGTCGGCGCCGCTGAGGCCAACGCGTCCGCCCGCGTCAACGCCGGGCACCGGCGGCGAGGTCAGCGGCTTGCCGCGCTTGTCCTGCGCGGGGCGGAGCGCAGCACGATGAGCTTCGGCATCGCCGCGGTCGGATCGCGCGTTCCACCGGCGATGCGCGTGACGAGGCTGCTGGTCCTGGCTAGAGCCGGCGCGTGTTCGGCCGGAACGCTGCCTGCGCCGATGGCAAGGATGGGATTTGCCGACCTTGAACAAAGCCGCGCGCTGGCGACTGACGGGGCTTGCCCTGGCCGCGATCGCCTTCGCCTTCACGGCGGTGGACGGCGTGTTCGGGACACGGGACCTGCTCCATCTCTGGCGCGGAATATCTGAAGGACGGCCGATCATCACATCGTCCCACTATGCGGGCACCGCACTGCTGCTGGCACCGATGGGTTTCAGCTTCGGGTTCCTCTTCCTGCTCGCGAAGCAGGCCACGCCCGAGCAGATGAAGATCACGGCCGGGCACCGGTCACGCTGGGGCGATGCCTATCTTATCTTCATCGCCGGCAGCATGCTGGCCGCGTTCGGCGCGCCGATCGTGCAGTACGTGGTCGTCGATGATCTGGCGACCAGCCGCGGTTATGCGAGCTGCCCGACGCCCGACTGGCCACGCCACCAGCCCGACCGCTGGGCGCGCCCGGGCACGCCCTGTCCGGGCAACGGCGCCGACCCGAACAGCTAGTCGATCACGGGCCGGCGTGACCTGTCCATGACCATCGATGCAGGAAGCCCCGCCCCGGACAAGCCGGGACGGGGCTGGGACATCGAACGGGTCGCGATCGCGGCTTCCGCTACTCCCGCGCCCGCCGACCGGCTACGCGCGTGCGCGCGTCAGCCCATGATCTCCTGCTCGAGCTTCTTGGCCATTTCCTCGATGTTCTCGGGCGGCCAGCCCGGGATTTCCATGCCCAGCCGCAGGCCCATCGAGGACAGCACTTCCTTGATCTCGTTCAGCGACTTGCGCCCGAAGTTCGGCGTGCGCAGCATCTCGGCCTCCGTCTTGCCGACCAGGTCGCCGATATAGATGATGTTGTCGTTCTTCAGGCAGTTGGCCGACCGCACCGACAGTTCCAGCTCGTCCACCTTCTTGAGCAGGTAACGGTTGATCTGCTGCGTGTCGCCGACCGGCATCTCGCCCATCGCGGGCACCGCGGCCGCCTGACCGATCGGGGCGGACGCGCGGGGCAGCGCGCCCTCGTCGAACTGCACGAACAGCGCCAGCTGGTCCTGCAGGATGCGGCCGGCATAGCCCACCGCGTCCT
>CAXTWJ010000200.1:5172-5462 GCA_964247925.1 uncultured Sphingomonas sp. | reverse complement strand
AGAGCAGAAGCTTCCCAAGCTTACGACGAGGGTTCGATTCCCTTCACCCGCTCCAGCATGGCCCCGTGATCCTTCGCCGGCGCCGTCTCCTGGCCGGCATCATCGGCGTCGTGCTCGCCGCGGCATCGGGCGGCGTGGAGGCGCAGACGACGGCACCGCCCGACGTGGTGGTCACCGGGCGCGTCGGTGATCCGGCGCTGTTCCTCGCGCCCCTGATGCACGAGTTCGGCTGGGCGGGGGACGACTGGGACCGGCTCGGGCGCGGCACCGCCGTCGGCCACCTGCTGGAG
>CAXTWJ010000200.1:0-5162 GCA_964247925.1 uncultured Sphingomonas sp. | reverse complement strand
CTGGGGGGGGGGTGGCGGCGCACACGCGGCCCCCGCCCGAGGTGGGGGCCCCGGGGGGGGGGGGGGGGGGGGCGCCCGGCGACCGGGCCTTTGACGTCGTCACGATCGACCGGGACCGCATCGCCGCGGACGCCAGCGATCGGCTGGAGAGCGTGCTCGCCGATGTCGCGGGGCTGCAGCAGTTTCGCCGGTCGGACTCGCGCTCGGCCAACCCGACCAGCCAGGGCATCTCCTTGCGCGGGATCGGCGGCAATGCGTCCAGCCGCGCGCTGCTGGTCCTGGATGGCGTGCCGCAGGCGGACCCGTTCGGTGGCTGGGTCGCCTTCCCCGCCTATGCCACCGACCGGCTGGGCCTGATCCGGGTCACGCGCGGCGGCGGCAGCGGCTACCAGGGACCGGGCGCGCTGGCGGGCACGGTGGAGCTGGAAAGCGCCACGCCGACGACGCCGTTGAGCGCGCGGCTGTCCGCCGGCAGCCGCGAGTCGCTGGACGCGCAGGGATCGGCCGCGCTGGTCCGCCCCGGCGGCTTCGCCACGCTGTCGGCGGCCTATGCGCGCGGCGACGGCTTCGTGCCCACGGTCGCCGAGAGCCGTGGCCCCGTCGATCGCCCCGCGCCCTATGAGCAGGCCTCCGGCGCGTTCCGGGGCGTGATCAGCGTCGGCCACGCGACGGAGCTGCAGGCGAACATCAGCGCCTTCACCGACGCGCGCGAGCGGGGCACCGCGTTCACCGCCAATCGCAGCGAGGGCGCGGACGCCAGCCTGCGCCTGGTCGGGCGCGGACGCTGGCGCTGGTCGGCGCTGGGCTATCTGCAGACCCGCGCCTTCCGGTCCAGCTTCGCCGCGATCGACGCCGCGCGCACGACCGCGACGCAGACACTGGACCAGTACAACACCGCCGCCACCGGATTGGGCGGTCGCGTCGAGATCGCGCCGCCGCTGGGCGACCGCGTCGCGCTGCGCCTCGGCGCCGACCTCCGCCGGCTGGACGGACGCACGCAGGAGCTGTTCACCTTCGTCGCGGGCCGGCCCACGCGTCGCCGCGTCGCGGGTGGACAGACGCTGACCGCCGGCCTGTTCGCGGAGGGCAGCGTCGAGCGGGGCGCGGTGACGCTGGCACTGGGCGGGCGGATCGACCGCTGGCGCATCAGCGACGGCGCGCTGGTCGAGCGCGCGCTGGCGGGTGGCCTGCCGCTCACCGACCAGCATTACCCCGACCGGCACGGGACGGAGGCGACGGGGCGCGCCGGGCTGGCCTGGCGCGTCGCCCAGCCCGTGACACTGCGCGCGGCCGCCTATCGCGGTTGGCGCCTGCCGACGCTGAACGAGCTGTACCGGCCCTTCCGCGTCGGCGCGGACGCGGTCGCCGCGAACGCGGCGCTCGTGCCCGAGCATCTCGGCGGCTGGGAGGCGGGCGCGACGCTGGCGCCGGCGCGCGGGGTCGGCCTGGCCGCGACCTGGTTCGACAACCGCCTCACCGACGCGATCGCCAACGTCACCGCCGGGCGCGGCCCCGGGCTGTTCCCGCAGGTCGGGTCCGTCGCGGCCGGTGGCGTCTATCGCTTGCGGGAGAACCTCCGCGCGCTCCGCGCGCGCGGGCGGGAGATCGACGCCTCGGCCCGCGCCGGCTCCACCTCCCCCGAGGCATCATGCACCCCCGCCGCGGCGCGCCTCGCGCCGGACGATGCGGCGGCGGCGCGGCACGGCCGGCGCCCCGCGCAGACGCCAAGCGACCTCCTGTCGGCGACGCTGGGCTGGCGACGCGACGGCGCGACCACGTCGATAACGCTAAGCCATACCGCGCGCCAGTTCGACGACGATGCCAACAGCCGTTCGCTCGCGCCGGCGACGACCGTGGACGCCTTTGTCAGCCTCCCGCTCACCCACGCGCTGCTGGTCGAGGCGCGGGCGGAGAACATCGGGAACGCGCGCGTCGAGGCCGGCATCACTGGTGCGAACGTGATCGAGCGCGCGACACCGCGCACCCTGTGGATCGGCCTGCGCTATCGGCCATGACGGAACAGCGCGGGTCGCCCGCCCGTTCTGCCGTGCGAAGGAGTTCGTCATGCCCGACCCCGTCGATCCCGAGCGCCCGCACGACCCCGCGCCGTTCAACCGGCCGGAGGGCTATTCGGGCCAGGGCTACTCCCGCGCCGACGAGGCGGCGATCGGCCGACGCGATGCGGACCCGCCCGCTCCGGCGTCCGACGGCCATCCCGACCTGCCGCCCGACAATGGCGCGCGCGCGTCGCTGGACGAGCGCACGGGCGCGGTTCACGGCGCCGGCATCGGCGCGGGCGGCGGACAGGAGGGCGAGGACATGGACAGTTCGTCGTCCTCGGGCGACAGCTTCCCGCTCACCGGTGGCGAGGGCACCGACAAGACGCCGGGCGACCTCGGCCCACCGCAGGGCGAGAACACGAACTACCTCTAGATTCCGCCCGCGACCGTTTCTCGCCCCAGTTCGTCAAGCGCGCGCGTCAGGTCGGCGATGCAGCGCGCGACCAGGTCCGGGTCGGGCGAGCGGACCACGAAATTGGCGCCGACCCGCCCTTCGCGGAAGAACGGGTAGGAGCCGACCGCCACGCCCTCATGCTCGCGCTCCATCCGGCGCAGCAGGTCGGCGACCTCGCTTTCGGGCACCATGCAGCCGACGCTGTCGGACACCACCGGCCGCCCGCCCTCCAGCGTGCCGGTCAGGGCGTCGAGCATCCCCGCCGTGATGTGCGGCACGCCCGCCATGATGAAGACGTTGTCCCAGCGTATGCCCGGCGCGCCCGACAGCCGGTTCGGGATCAGCGTCGCGCCGTCCGGCACCCGCGCCATCCGCGCCCGCGCCTCGGTCAGCCCACCGCGCGTCTCGTAATAGCGGTCCAGCACCGCCATCGCGTCCGGGTGATGCACGACACCGACGCCCAGTGCCGCCGCGATCGCGTCCACGGTGATGTCGTCGTGCGTCGGCCCGATGCCGCCGGTGGTGAACAGGTAATCGTTGCGCGCCCGCAAGCTGTTCACCGCCTCCACGATCGCCGGCTCGCGGTCCGCGACGACCCGCACCTCGACCAGCCGGATGCCTTGGACGTTGAGCCACGTCGCGATCTGCGCGACGTTCCGGTCCTGCGTGCGTCCCGACAGGATCTCGTCGCCGATCACGACCAGCGCGGCGGTCCAGATGCGTTCCTCGGTCATGCACACCGCCCTAACCTCGCCAGCGGGCGGACGTCACGCTATATAACGCCTATGACCGATTACCTGACCGTCACCGCCGATGCGCCGCAGACCCGCACGGGCGCGATCAGGCTCCACGGCCCCGACGCCTTCGCCGGGATGCATCGCGCCGGGCGGCTGGCGGCGGAGACGCTGGATATGCTGGTGCCGCACATGGTGCCCGGCACCACGACCGCCGAGATCGACCGGCTGATCTTTGACTTCGTCACCGCCGCCGGCGCGGTGCCGGCGACGCTGGGCTATCGCGGCTATGGTTACTCGACCTGCGTGTCGATCAACCATGTCGTGTGCCACGGCATCCCGTCCGACAAGACGCTGAAGGCCGGCGACATCGTCAACGTCGATGTGACGCCGCTGCTCGACGGCTGGCATGGCGACAGCAGCCGGATGTACCTGATCGGCGACGTGCCGCTGAAGGCGCGCCGACTGGTCGAGGTGACGTACGAGTGCCTGATGCTCGGCATCGAGCAGGCGCGGCCGGGCAACCATATGGGCGACGTCGCCCACGCCATCCAGCGCCACGCCGAGCGCCACCGCTATGGCGTGGTCCGCGACTTCTGCGGCCACGGCGTCGGCCGGCTGTTCCATGACGCGCCCGAGGTCGTCCATGTCGGCAAGCCCGGCACCGGCCCGGAGCTGCGCCCCGGCATGATCTTCACGATCGAGCCGATGATCAACATCGGCCGCCCCGACGTGAAGCTGCTCGACGACGGCTGGACCGCCGTGACCCGCGACCGCTCGCTGTCGGCGCAGTTCGAGCATTCGGTCGGGATCACCGAGGACGGCTGCGAAATCTTCACGCCGAGCCCGAAGGGCTGGCACCAGCCGCCGTTCGCCTGAAGTCTATCGCAGCACGGCCGCCACGTCCGCCACAGCGACGTCGTGCATCATGCCGAGATAGGCGTCGAAATAACCCTTGTGCGACGCGCCCACGATCGACAGCACGCGGCTGCCAGGGTGCAGCGTCAGCGTGTCGCGGATGTTGGCGGCCATGCGCAGGTTGCGCGTCTCCCAATAGCCGACATAGCGGCGACCATAGCCCTGTGGAGACCGATCGCGCAGCGCCGCGCCGAAGTCGCTGTCGTACACCACCCTGGGATAGCCTGGCGCGTTGAGGCCGCGATACAGCGCGAGCAGCCCGGCCGGCGTCGTCGCGCCGGCGATCAGCGCGTCGTCGGACCGCTTGCGCTTGGCCAGGGCCGGATTGTCCCAGACCCGCTGCATCGCCGCGCCGTACGCCTGGTCGTCGTCGGGCCGGAAGTCGGCCGTGTGGTCGTCGACGGGATAGACGCGCTCCAGCCCCAGTCGCGCGGCGAGCGGCGCGGCGATCAGCAGGTCCTCGTTGTGCCGGTCGCCGGGCTGGTCGAGCGCCTTCACCAGCGCCGCATCGAGACCGTCGCCCGCGTGCCGCTCGGCCGGAGGCAGGCGCAGCCACTGCACCGCGGCCGATGTCGGGTCACCCGCCGCCAGGAACACCGCCGCCAGCCTCCGGCGCTGCGCGGCCGTCGGCGCCGCGGGCCACGTGGCGAGCAGCCGGTCAACCTCCGCCGTCGCCGCCGCCACGTCCAGCCCCGTGGCGCGCTGCGCGGGCCAGGGGTCGGCGCAGTAAGCGTCCGCCGTATCGGTATAGCGTGCGGCATAGCGGCGCAGCTGCTCGCATTGCGGACCGGACAGCGACTCGATCGTGATGATCTGGGGTCGCCACGCCGCCAACCGGTCGAGCAACGGCGCGACCTCCATCGCCGTGACGCCCTTCAGCTCCGAAAGATGGGGCGTGCCCAGCACAAGAACTTGGTTGGGCGCGCTCGTCCCATTGTTCAGCCGACCCGGGTCGAAGGCCCGATCCGCCTGCCCGCTCGCCAGCGCCATCAGCCCCGCTAAGGCCCGCCCCCCCCCCAGCAAAACCCCACTACCCCAGCCCAGACAAATAAACAA
>CAXTWJ010000199.1:0-5470 GCA_964247925.1 uncultured Sphingomonas sp. | reverse complement strand
CACCGACGCGGGCGTCCACGCCACGCATCAGGTGGTCCACCTCGACCTCGCGCGCCGCCAACAGCTGGTCGAGCCCCGGCCGACCCTGTTTTCCGCTGCCCCCGCCCGTGTCGGCGGCGATGTGATCGGCGATCAGGAAGCCGTCCGGCCGATTGGTGCCAATCGTGCCAGTCGGCCCGCGCCGGGCCCAGCCGACGGCGTAAAGGCCGGGAGCGATGCGGCCCTCGACATTGGCGAAGCGACCGAGCTTCGTGTCATAAGCCACGCCCTCGATCGGCGGGGTGCGATAGCCGATACAGCTCACCACCAGCGCGGCGGGCAGGGCGTAGGTCTCGCCGGTGCCGTTTGCACGTCCGGCGTCGTCGATCGCGGTCCGCTCGACCACCAAGCGCTCGACCCGCTCCTCGCCTTCGACGCCGACGGGCATCGCGTAGAAGTCGAAGACGACCGTGACCGGCTTGGCTTCCAGTCCTGCGGCGAACTCGCGCAGGTGCGCGAGCGACTTGCGCAGCCCCGGCTCCAGCGCGCCGTCGGCCTCGGGCGGGGGCAGGTCGGCGGGATCGACGCGCGGCGTCGTCCGCGCGAGCTGGCCTAGCTCGCCCAGCTCCTTGGGCGTCATCGCGATCTGATGCGGCCCGCGCCGCGCCACGATCGTGATGGTCCGGTGCGTGCCGGTGCCGAGATGGTCGAGCGCATGGCCGACGATGTCGGAGCCGGCGAACTCGTCCGCCGTCTTGGCCAGGATGCGCGCGACGTCGAGCGCGACGTTGCCCGCGCCGACGATCACCGCCGGACCGTCCAGCGGGGGTTTGAGGTCCGCGAAGTCGGGATGGCCGTTATACCAGCCGACGAACGCCGCCGAGCCGATCACGCCCGGCAAGTCGCTGCCCGGGATCGTCAGCGGCTGATCCGCGGGCGCCCCGGTCGCGAGCACCACCGCGTCGTACAGGTTCCGCAGTTCCGCGATCGTCACGTCGGCCCCGACGGTGACGTTGCCGACGAAGCGGACGTTGTCGGACAGCGCCGTTGCTTCGTAACGGCGCGCGACCGCCTTGATCGACTGGTGGTCGGGCGCGACGCCGGTGCGGATCAGGCCATAGGGGACGGGCAGGCGGTCGATGACGTCGATCCGGACGTGGTCGCCCCACAGCTTCTGGCAGGCCTCGGCGGTGTAGTAGCCGGCCGGCCCCGATCCGATGATGGCGACATGGCGCACGTCGGCTCTCCTTGGGGTCAAGCGTAGCGGGTTGGCGCGCGGGAGCAAGCACGGCTACACGGCGCCGCCATGACGCCCATCGAATGGATCGCCACCGGCTTGGGCGTGCTGTGCGTGGCGCTGGGTGTGCTGCGCAGCGTCTGGACCTTTCCCACCGCCATCGGCTCGGTCGCGCTGCTGGGCGTCGTGGTGTGGCGGCAGCGCCTTTACAGCGATGCGGTGCTGCAAGGCTTCTTCGTCGCTGCCAACCTGTATGGCTGGGCCGAGTGGCGCAGGGCGGAGCGACGCACCGGCGATGTGCCGGTCGAGCGAATGCGCCCGGGCGAGGTCGCGGGCTGGACCGCTGCCGGGCTGGTCGCGGCGGCACTGTGGGGCGGCGCCATGGCGGGTCTGACCGACGCGGCCTATCCCTGGTGGGACGCGGCGACCGCCGTCGCCAGCATCGTCGCGCAACTGCTGATGGCGCGGCGCAAGCTCGAGAACTGGGCACTGTGGGTCGCGGTGGACGTGGCCCTGATCCCGCTCTACCTCGTCAAGGGGCTGCCATTGATCGCCGCGCTGTATCTCCTCTATCTCGCGCTCTCGGTCTGGGGGCTGATCGACTGGCGCCGCGCGGCCCGCCTCGGGGGACCGGTGACCGCATGAAGCTCAGGACCATCTGTCTGCACGGGCCGGAGAGCACGGGCAAATCCACCATGGCGCCCCGGCTCGCCAAGCATTTCGACACGCAGTGCATCGCCGAGTTCGGCCGCACCTATTGCGAGGCGTTCGGCACCGACCTGACCATGGCGGACCTGATCATGATCGCCCACGGCCATGACGCGAAGACGCGCGCGGCGGTGGCGCGGGGACCGTGCCCGATCATCCTCGACACCGACCCCCTGATGACGGCGGTGTGGGCGGAGATGCTGTTCAGCCGGCGCGACCCCTGGTTCGACGGGTGGACGAACTACGCCGACCTCTACCTGTTGTTCGACATCGACCTGCCGTGGGAGGACGACGGCACGCGGATGTTCGGCGGGGAGGCGGACCGGCGGCGTTTTTTCAAGTTGTCGCGCGCGGAGCTGGAGCGGCGCGGCGTCCGTTGGGCTACCGTGAGCGGCGAGGGGTCGCGGCGCTACCTGAACGCGCTGGGCGCGATCGAGACGGCGACATCAGGGCGATAGCTGGCGAGCGGATGACCTGCTAGGCGCGCGGCCATGTCCACCCCGCTTGCCACCATCCGCAACTTCTCCATCATCGCGCACATCGATCACGGCAAATCGACGCTGGCCGACCGGCTGATCCAGGCGACGGGCGGGCTGACCGATCGCGAGATGAGCGAGCAGGTGCTCGACAACATGGAGATCGAAAAGGAACGCGGCATCACGATCAAGGCGCAGACGGTGCGCCTGGCATACCGGGCCAAGGACGGGCTGGACTATGAGCTGAATCTGATGGACACGCCCGGCCACGTCGATTTCGCCTATGAGGTGAGCCGCAGCCTGGCCGCGTGCGAGGGGGCGCTGCTGGTGGTCGACGCGGCGCAGGGCGTCGAGGCGCAGACGCTCGCCAATGTTTACCAGTCGATCGAGCACAATCACGAGATCGTGCCGGTCATCAACAAGATCGACCTGCCCGCCGCCGAGCCGGAGAAGGTGCGCCAGGAGATCGAGGATGTCATCGGCCTCGACGCGTCGGGCGCGGTGCTGGCCAGCGCCAAGAGCGGGATCGGCATCGCCGATATCCTGGAGGCGATCGTCACCACCATCCCCGCCCCCAGGGGCGACGCGGACGCGCCGCTCAAGGCGATGCTGGTGGACAGCTGGTACGACCCGTATCTGGGCGTGATGATCCTGGTCCGCGTGATCGACGGCACGCTCAAGAAAGGCCAGCAGGTGACCTTCATGCAGGCCGGGACGACCCACCTGATCGACCGCGTCGGCTGCTTTCGGCCCAAGATCGAGCAGCTGAGCGAGCTCGGCCCGGGCGAGATCGGCTTCATCACCGCGCAGATCAAGGACGTGGCGCAGGCGCGTGTCGGCGATACGCTGACGGACGCGAAGCGCCCCGCCGCTACGCCGCTCCCCGGCTTCAAGGAAGTGCAGCCGGTCGTGTTCTGCGGCCTGTTCCCGGTCGATGCCAATGACTTCGAGAAGCTGCGCGAGTCGATCAGCAAGCTCCGGCTGAACGACGCCAGCTTCACCTTCGAGACCGAAACGTCCGCCGCGCTCGGCTTCGGGTTTCGATGCGGGTTCCTGGGGCTGCTCCACCTGGAGATCATCCAGGAGCGGCTGACGCGCGAATACGATCTGGACCTGATCACCACCGCGCCCAGCGTCGTCTATCAGATCGAGCTGACGCATGGCGCCGGTCATATCGAACTACATAACCCCGCCGACATGCCCGACCCCAACCGGATCGCCTCCATCGCGGAGCCGTGGATCGAGGCGACGATCTATGTCCCCGACGAGTATCTCGGCTCAATCCTGAAGCTGTGCCAGGATCGGCGCGGCATCCAGAAGAACCTGACCTATGTCGGCGGTCGCGCGCAGGCCACCTATGAGCTGCCGCTCAACGAGGTGGTGTTCGACTTCTACGACCGGCTGAAGAGCCTGTCCAAGGGCTATGCCAGCTTCGACTATCACCAGATCGGCTATCGCGATGGCGACCTGGTCAAGATGGGCATCCTGGTCAACGAGGAACCCGTCGATGCGCTGAGCATGATCGTCCACCGGGCTACCGCCGAAGTGCGCGGGCGCGGCATGGTGGAGCGGCTCAAGGAGCTGATCCCGCGCCACCTGTTCAAGATCCCCATTCAGGCGGCGATCGGCGGCAAGGTGATCGCGCGCGAGACGATCAGCGCGATGCGCAAGGACGTCACCGCCAAATGCTATGGCGGCGACGCGACGCGCAAGCGCAAGCTGTTGGACAAGCAGAAAAAGGGCAAGCTGAAGATGCGCGAATACGGCTCCGTGCAGATCCCGCAGGAGGCGTTCATCGCGGCGCTCAGGATGGGCGAGGAATAGCGCCCGGCCGGCCGGATAGCTGGCACAGGGAATGCGGCAGGAGGGAGCGATGACGTGGACGGGCTGATCGCCTTCTTTTCTTCCCGGGGCCGAGGAACGGCATTGCGCTCCCTGCTGGTGGCGATCATGGGAGCGCTGATCGCCGTCGTGAACGGCCGGGCGCTCGTGAGCGCGGCGACGCCGAGGCCCGACGTCGTCTCTCGTCTGGACTGGATGACCATGGCGTGCCTGAGCGCCTCGACGTGCCCGATGTTTGTCCGGCGGCTGCCCGCCCCAAGGCCAGACGACCAGCTCGGTTCGGTCACCTTTCCCTGGGTGCTCAAGCATTGGTTCGCGGCGACCGGGTCGCGGCCGGTGATTGCTGGAGGGCGGCGCGCCGCACATCACCAGCAGCGGCACTTGGTGATGGTCAGCCCCCAGCGTCAGCCCGCGGCGCATCCGCCCGCGCCGCAGCCCGACAAGCCCGAGGAGCTGGGCGCGCTGGTGCCGCGCTTCTTCCGGGCTAAGGCGCCGGACGAGGCCGCCGACGCGATCGAGGGTATTGCGCTGGCCGACTGGAGCATGGACCTGAGCCTCGTCGCGTGGGATGAAGAGGCGCACGCGATCAAGCTGCGCAGGCTGGGTGATGTCGCCGAACGCTTATCCGGCGTTTATTCCTTGCCCCGCATCCATTGAGCGTGATCCAAGCCCGATGAGACGATCTGCCCCTTCCGATGTTCGCCGCCGCGATCCCGCCGGTCGGCGCATACTCAAGAGCTGAGATGGTGGGGGCAGGGCCGGCGACGGGCCGACACTTCGCCGTGATCGCGCCGCCGGCGCCCGGGCATATCGACCCGCTGATCGCGCTGGCCAAGGCCCTGGCCGCGCGGGGGCACCGCTGCACGATGGTTCATGTCGGCGAGGGCGGGCGGCTGGCGTCGGGTTCGCTGCGGTTCGCGCCGCTCGCCGCGCCGCGGGGCACGCTCGACGGCTATCTGCGCCGGTTGGGCGATCCCACGGGGCTGGTCGGCTTGCCGCGCATGATCCGGGCGACGGCGGCGATGACCGAACGACTGCTCGATCACGCGCCGCCTGTCATCGCGCGTATCGGCGCGGATGCGGTCCTGGCCGACAGCGCCGAACCGGCCGGCGCGTTGCTGGCGGCGCGCCTGGGACTGCCCTGTATCGCGACGGTGACGGGCCTCCCCTTGCTGCCCGACCCCGGCGTGCCGCCCGTGGCGGCCGTCTGTGTTTACCCGGCGCTCGT
>CAXTWJ010000198.1:780-5486 GCA_964247925.1 uncultured Sphingomonas sp. | reverse complement strand
GATCAACGTGGACATGATCATCCAGAACGTCGCGCATCAGAGCGGCGGCTCCACCGACGTGACCTTCACCGTGCCCGCCGCCGACCTCGCCAAGAGCCTGAGCGTGCTGGGCGAGGCGCGGGCGGCGATCGGCTATGCCGAGCTGCTCCACGACACGCGCGTGGCGAAGATCAGCGTGGTGGGGGTGGGGATGCGCAGCCATGCGGGCGTCGCGTCGACCATGTTCACGACGCTGGGCGCGCGCGGCATCAACGTCCAGGCGATCTCGACCAGCGAGATCAAGGTCTCCGTGCTGATCGACGAGGACGAGACCGAGCTGGCGGTGCGCGTGCTGCACACGGCGTACGGGCTGGACGCGGCCGAGTGAAGGCGCGACCGCATACGCTGCAATGAATGGGCCAGAACTGCAGCTTGGCGACGGAGCAACTCATTAATCTCGCGCCGGGAAATCCGTCGTGATCTTGGGGACGTCGTGGAGCCGTGGCTCGGCGGATGATCTGTTCTGGCACATGCGTGGCAGAAGCTGCGATCAAATGTGATTGTGCTTGCGACACCGATGGGAGTCCGGTAGCTTTGCTCGTGAGTAGAGGCCGGGGGGCAAGATGTCCGTTGCAGATGTGATTGGCGCAAATCGCGAGGCGGCAAGGATAGATACGCTTGGGCCGTTGCCGTGGTATCTTGGCAGCCGAGAGACACCCGCCTTTGTCCCCGCCCATCTCAGGAATCGGGTCGACGCTTTCCTGCGCGATGGTTACTCCGTTTTTGAGAACAGCATTTCTGCGGCGACTTGCGACTTGGTCATTGACGAGTTCAGAAACTAGAGAAGCTGAACCCGCAGCTGTTCGGCAAACATAGGGATGACAGGGGCCACTATCCTCGGTTCGTGAATTTGCACAGTGTCATGCCGTCGCTCTTGAAATTGTTTACAGAGAACAAAGCGGCGTTGGAATTTCAGGACCTTCTCTACCAGCAGGAGACGGTGCTCTACACCTCGTTATTTTACGAACGGGGCTCAGCACAAGATCTGCACCGGGATACGCCGTATTTCTCGACAAGGCCTGAGTATCGTTACTTCGGCATGTGGGTCGCACTTGAAGATGTGGACGCTCAGAATGGACCTCTCATGGTCGCGCCTGGAGGACACTTGCTAGACGAACTCGATCGCGAGGCGATGGCGCTTTGACACTATGCTGATCTGAATGATGTCCCAAGCGACTCGGGTCAACTATGGGACAGCTATCAGCAGGCCGTAGGCGAGCACGTTGCTGCCAATGGGATCGAAATTATTCAATTGCCCGTGAAGAAGGGGTCGACGATCATCTGGCATCCGCAGTTGCCGCATGGCGGGTCGCCCATTCGCGATTTCGGCCGCACACGGTTCAGCCTTGTTATCCATACGACGCCGCAGGGCACGCCCGTGTATCACCAGGACGTGTTCTTCAATCCCGGCAAGGAGTTCCCCACCGAGGTATCATGGCGGTACGACCCCTCGGCAAACAGGCATTTTCTCCACCATGCAGGTATGTCGTTCGGTCACGACGACTTCCATACTGCCTCCGACTTCAGTGGGCTGGATCAGATTACACGGACGGGGCTGGGCGACCGAGTATCGACCTTTGCACAACGGGTGCGTCGAAAGATCGGCGTCTAGAACAGCCCGGATTGCGCCCTGCGCCAGACGCAAGATTATGGCGGGGTTGCCCGACTAGCACGCCTGAGCGTAGGTCGGGGTATGACGGAAATGTCGCTTCTTCCTGCCGCCCCCGACCGCCTGCACCGCCGCATGGCGCGCGGGGCCGCGTTTCTCGGGTCGGACGTCGCGATCCTGGGGGGCGCGATGTCGTGGGTGAGCGAGCGCAACCTGGTCGCGGCGATCTCCAACGCGGGCGGGTTCGGGGTGATCGCGTGTGGGGCGATGACGGTCGAGCTGCTGGACCGAGAGATCGAGGGCACCCGGGCGCTCACCGACCGGCCGTTCGGGGTGAACCTGATCACCATGCACCCCGATCTCCAGGCGCTGATCGCGGTCTGTGCGGGGCACGGCGTGGGCCATGTCGTGCTGGCGGGCGGGCTGCCGCCCAAGGGCTCGCTGGAGGCGATCAAGGACATGGGGGCAAAGCTGATCTGCTTCGCGCCGACGCTGGCGCTCGCGAAGAAGCTGATCCGCTCGGGCGTGGATGCGCTGGTGATCGAGGGGATGGAGGCGGGCGGCCATATCGGGCCGGTCTCCACGTCCGTGCTGGCGCAGGAGATGCTGCCCGAGATCGCCGACCAGGTGCCCGTGTTCGTCGCGGGCGGCATCGGACGGGGCGAGGCGATCGCGGGCTATCTCGACATGGGCGCGGCGGGCGTGCAGCTGGGCACGCGCTTCGTGTGCGCCACGGAGAGCATCGCGCACCCCCGCTTCAAGCAGGCATTCATCCGGGCCAGCGCGCGCGATGCGGTGGCCAGCGTGCAGCTCGACCCGCGCCTGCCCGTCATTCCCGTGCGCGCGCTCAAGAACGCCGGCAACGAGCGGTTCACCGCCAAGCAGCGCGAGGTCGCGGGGCGGCTCGACGAGGAAGCGGTCGCGATGGCCGAGGCGCAGCTGGAGATCGAACATTACTGGGCCGGCGCGCTGCGGCGCGCGGTGATCGACGGCGATGTCGAGCACGGCTCGGTGATGGCGGGCCAGTCGGTCGGCATGGTCACCCGCGAGGAGCCGGCGGCGGCGATCATCGCCGAGCTGGTGGCGGAGGCCGCGCACGCGCTGGACCGGCGCGCGGCCTAGCCCTCGATCCGGAACAGCGCCTCCACCGGGCGGCCCAGCGCGGCGGCGAGCCTGAGCGCGAGCAGGGTGGAGGGGACGAAGACGCCATTCTCCACCGTGTTGATCGTCTTGCGGCTGACCCCCACCCGTTCGGCCAGCGCGGCCTGGGTCAGCGCCAGCGCCTCGCGCGCTGCCTTGAGTTCGTTGCAGAGGCGCTCAGCCACGTGCGGCGCGGAGCTCCAGCGTGGCGAAGCTGACGAGCGCCGTCGCGAGCGCTGCGGTTGCGATCAGTCGGGCGACGTCGAACGGCGATGCGATCGCGATGCCCAGCGGGGCCAGACGGGCGCCGTCGCCAGTGACGAAGCTCAGCACGACCGCGACCGCCAGTCCCGCCCAGAAGCCGGTGCTGGTGGCCGCGCGGCGGTGCTCGCGCACGGCCTCATCGTCGAGCAGGCCTGCAACCGTGCTGCCCGGTTTGAGCCAGCGCCCGAGGGGCAGGAGACTGATGGCCGCGCCCGTCGTGACCCCGACCCACAGCCCGTGCGCGAAATCCGCGCGCAGCACGGTCACGTCGGCGACCAGCACCGCGACGATGACGGTGGCGAAGACGAGGAACACCAGTGCACGGGCGCGCGCCTTGCGTTCGGCGAGTTCGACAGCATTGGCGGTGGCGATCATTTCGAATCTCCTGTAACCTGTAGGTGACAAGTAACCCAGAGGTTACACGCGCGCAAGAGGGTTCCTTCGCGACTCCGTCAGGGTTAAGGCCGGCGGCGATGACGGGCGGAGAGGATCAGCCGGCGGCGGGGCGCTTCGTGGGCGTCGAGCACCGCTTCGCGTGCCGCGTCTATTTCGAGGACACCGACCTCTCGGGCGTGGTCTATCACGCCAACTACCTGCGCTGGATGGAGCGGGCGCGGTCGGAGATGCTGCGGCTCGCCGGCATCGACCAGCGTGGCGTGTGGGAGGCGGGCGGGGGCGCCTATGCGATCGCCGACCTCCGCATCCGCTACGTCGCGCCCGCCCGGCTGGACGACGCGCTCGTGGTCCCGTCGCGCGTCGCGGCCGTGCGCGCGGCGCGCGTGGGCCGTGATCAGACAGTCCGGCGCGCCGCGGTTGTGCTGACGCGGGCGGAGGTCACGGCGGCGCTGGTGTCGCCGGCGGGGCGACCGCTGCGGCAACCGGCGGCCTGGACCACCATCTATCGCCGGCTGCTCCGGCCAGAGGAGTTAGCGTGAACCCCGTCCTCGTCACCGACCCCGCCTCGCTGTCCCCGCTGGCGCTGTTCCTCCACGCCGACTGGGTGGTGAAGATCGTGATGGGCGGGCTGCTGCTCGCGTCAATCTGGACTTGGGCGATCATCCTGTTCTTCTCCGCCCGGCTGCGCCGGACGCGGCGCGAGATGGCGAGCTTCGAGCGCGATTTCTGGAAGGCCGACGACCTGGACCAGTTCCACAAGGCCAATGCCGAGACCAGGCACCCGTCCGCGCGCGTGCTGGCGGCGGGCGTGGGCGAATGGCGGCGTTCCACGGCGGGCCGCGGCATTGACAAGGTCGCGACGCGCGAGCGGCTGTCGACGGCGATGGCGGCGGCGGCGGCGGGCGAGGTCGATCGGCTGGCGGACCGGCTGAACGTGCTGGCGACGATCGGGTCGGTGGCGCCGTTCGTGGGGCTGTTCGGGACGGTGTGGGGGATCATGCGCTCGTTCACCGGCATCGCCCAGGCGCAGAACTCGTCGCTCGCCGTGGTCGCGCCGGGCATCGCGGAGGCGCTGTTCGCGACCGCCATCGGCCTGTTCGCGGCCATCCCGGCGGTGATCGCCTACAACCGCTTCAGCCACGGCGTGAACCGGGTCGAGGCGAGCCTGGGCCGCTTCGCCGACGGGTTCCACACGACGCTGTCGCGCCAGCTGGACGCGAGCCGGTGAGGGGCACGAATGTTCAGGCCTCCCCCAGAT
>CAXTWJ010000198.1:275-770 GCA_964247925.1 uncultured Sphingomonas sp. | reverse complement strand
GGCCGGTGGTGGAGGGGCCGCCCCCGCTTGGGCGCAGGACGGACGCGGACCTAACCGCCGCCAGGTGGCGGCGACCCCTCCACCATTCGCGCGAAGGGCGCGAGCGGTCCCCCTCCCCGAGCAAGCTCGGGGGGGAGGAAGGGCGTAGTGGCGATGCTGCCGTCCCGTGGCACCGGGCGCCGGCGGGCGCCGATGGCGGAGATCAACGTCACGCCGCTGGTCGACGTGATGCTGGTGCTGCTGATCATCTTCATGGTCACCGCGCCGCTGCTGACCGCGGGCGTGCCGGTGAACCTGCCCGACAGCCGCGCCAGGCCGCTGGAGCAGGACCAGAAGCCGGTGGAGATCTCCATCGACGCCACGGGCAAGCTGTTCGTGGACAAGCGGGCGCTGCGCGAGGACGAGCTGGCGGGCGCGCTGGATCGGCTGGCGGGGCGGAGCGAGCAGCCCACCGTGTTCCTGCGCGCCGACAGGGCGGTGGGCTGGGACCGGGTG
>CAXTWJ010000198.1:0-209 GCA_964247925.1 uncultured Sphingomonas sp. | reverse complement strand
AGTTGTCGATCGGGACGGAAGCGAAGGGCCAGTGAGCCTCGCGCTTGCCCCCGCGACCGGAGGCGCGCCACCGCCGGTCGAGGCGCGCGAATGGACGCGCGGCGAGCGGACCGCGCTGGGGGTTGCGCTGGCGGCGCACGTCGTCCTGTTCACGCTCCTGTCGATGGCGACGGGGCCGCAGCCGCCGCGTATCTGGCCCAAGTCGCAGC
>CAXTWJ010000197.1:5148-5498 GCA_964247925.1 uncultured Sphingomonas sp. | reverse complement strand
CCCGGCGGCGGCGCGCCCCAGCGCCAGCTGACCGGCGAGAAGGCGACCGGTACCGTCAAGTTCTTCAACGCCATGAAGGGCTTCGGCTTCATCCAGCGCGACGATGGCCAGCCCGACGCGTTCGTGCACATCTCCGCCGTGGAGCGCGCCGGCATGAGCACGCTGAACGAGGGCGACAAGCTCCAGTTCGAGCTGGAGGTCGATCGTCGCGGCAAGTACGCGGCCGTGAACCTGCAGTCCCAGTCCTAGGCACGCGGCCTGTCCGGGCCGGGCTCGGGCGGCAACGGCGCGCCGTCGACCAGGATGCGCCCGACCCGGCGCTCCAGCAGGGGCAACACCGCGCGCGCGGC
>CAXTWJ010000197.1:0-5138 GCA_964247925.1 uncultured Sphingomonas sp. | reverse complement strand
TATCATCGCGGCCCCGTCGGGTGCGACCCGGGCGGGCCGTTCGCTTTCCCGCTCGGTCCGGCGGTCGTTCTTCCCAATCGAGGCTGGCGCCAGGCGGTCCGGCGGCCTAGGCCGGGCGACGTGAAACCGCCGGCCCTCGCCTGTCTCGCCCTGCTCGGCGCCGCCCCGCAGGGCACGTCGGCGCCGCCTCCCATGCCCGTCCCTGTCCCCGTCCCCGTCCTCGTCGCCAGCGTCGTCCACCGTTACCCGCATGACACCGGCGCTTTCACCGAGGGGCTGATCTGGCGCGACGGAGCGCTGTACGAGAGCACGGGCATGGCGGGCCGCTCGGAGGTGCGCCGCGTTCAGCTGGAGAACGGGCGCGTGCTGGCGCGGGCGCGAATCCCCGTCAACGAGTTCGGCGAGGGGCTGGCGAGCTGGGGTGGGCAGCTGGTGAGCCTGACCTGGCACGGCGGGATCGCGCATCGCTGGGAGGCGCGCACGCTCAGGCCCGTGGGCGGCGGTCGTTTCACCGGCGAGGGCTGGGGGCTGACGAATGACGGGCGCCAGCTGATCCAGTCCGACGGCACGCCGACGCTGCGCTTCCTCGATCCCGCCACGCTGGCGGTGCGGCGGCAGGTCACCGTCACGATCAACGGCCGGCCGATCGATCAGGTCAACGAGCTGGAATGGGTGGATGGCCAGCTGCTCGCGAATGTGTGGCACCAGCCCTACCTCATCCGCATCGACCCCGCCGACGGACACGTCACCGCCATCGTCGATCTGCGGCCGGTGGTGGCGGAGGTCGCGGTGACCGACCCGGAGGCGGTCGCGAACGGCATCGCCTGGGATCCGAAAGGCCGGCGCCTGTTCGTGACCGGCAAGCTGTGGCCCGCGCTGTTCGAGATCGCGCTCACGCCGGCTGGATGAAGCTGTCGGTACGAGGCCGTCACGTCTCGATCCGGTGACGTCGGACGGGGGCGTGCCCCGCTGGCCGGCCTTGCCCGAGTCCTCTCGCGGTCCCACGCGGCCTTCTCCTGATAGACCTCCACGCAGCCCGCGGCGAGCAGCTGGGCGACCTGCTGGGAAAGGCCCTGCCGATGGAGGACACGCGCGCATAGCCGTAGATCATGCGACCCATCGGGCATCGGATAGAGGCATCACGGAGCGCCCGGATCTCCGCACTTCTCGGCCCGATGCGGAATTTTGTGATTCTTGCATTGCGAGCACGCCGGTTTCCCGATTGGGATGCTGTTCTGGGAGTGTTGACCTCACTGCAGCTAAACCGCCAGGTCACCGCGATGTTATAACGAAGGTGAAAAGCTTTTCTTGAGCGACCTCCTTCCATCACGGGCGTAACGAAACCGCCTGACACGCTGAGCGGAGCACCTATGTCGGTCGCCAGTCTAACGCCGCTTCTCCTGTTCGTCCTGGTCGCGACGATTAGTCCCGGCGGCGCGACGACGCTCGCCACCGCCTCGGGCGCGAACTTCGGTTTGCGCAAGTCGGTCCCGCTGATCGTCGGCATATCGGTCGGGCTCGCTTCGATGGCAGCACTGGCCGCGGCCGGACTGGCGGCGCTGATCCTCAGCAGGCCCGCGCTCCAGACGGCCATGAAGCTGATCGGATCGGCTTACCTGCTCTGGTTGGCGTGGCAGACCTCGAAACGGGGGCGGCCCAATTTCGCCCAGGATGTCGCCAAGCCCGTCACCATCCTGGGCGGCATCGGCTTGCTATGGATCAACCCGAAGGGCTGGGCCATGACGCTCAGCGCGGCCGCGTCCTTCACCGCGGTCGCGAGTGGTCCGTCTCGCTTCGCGCTCGTGCTGGGAGCAGTGTTCCTGCTGCTGTCCACCCTATCGCTGGTCGTGTGGTGCGTCGCCGGTCTCCTGCTTGCGCGCCTGTTGCGCTCGGAGGCGCAGTGGCGAGCGTTGAACATCGTTCTCGGGGTGCTCCTCGCCGTGTCGATCATTCCGATCTGGCTTGAATAGTCGATCTCCAGACAACGGTCGGGGCTGTCGAACTTCCCGATCGCGACGGGAAAACGGTAGAAGTCGCCCCGTTAGACTAGCACGGCGATGACGACGTCGGCGAACCGCGAGATGGTATGAAAAGGAAGCGATCGGCACCGAGCACGCGCCGCAATATACCCAGCCGAGTGTCACAACCGTTTCCGTTATGATATCGCAGGGCAAGACCTCAAATCAGCGAACACGCTGCCAGTGAATGGTGACGTTGGCCCCACCCGGCTGCTTGAAGTTCTCGGTCATGTCGTCGCCGTCGACCATCAAGCGAAGCTCCTTTTGCGTGCGGACATCACCGATCCAGTTCGGAAAGGTGGAACCCTGAACGGTGTTGCCCGAAAACTCGCCCGCCGCGTCGACCGTGTAGGTGCCGAAGAAGCCAAGGCTGCCGCTCATTGCGGCCCTGTTCTCCGCGTCCGTTCCCTTCCCGAGTTCGTCCGAGGCGAACCGGGCCGCGTCCCCATGCGTCAGCACTTCGACATAGTGCATGTCAGGGGTGAAGCTGAGCAGGCCGCTCGGGTGCGCGCCAAAAGCAGGCTGGGTGTGTCCCTCGACCTCGATCTGCGCGGAGATTATGCGCTAGGTGCCCAGCACCTGATTACGGAGAGTGGCTTGTGCGGCGTTGCTCATCAAACATACTCCGATCACGACTGGCAGCAGAAAACGGCGGATCGACAAGGGCGCGCTCCCCCGAGCTGGTGGTGCAAATCTCACGACCATGAACATCAGATAGAAAGAGCAGCCTGTTCGCATAAGCGGGTTGCGGAGGCACAGGTTGATGAAGATAACTCAGCAATGCGCCGCTCCTCGCTGAACGAGCTTGCGACCTTTCTCGCGGTTGCCGAGCATCGCAGCTTCCGTCGCGCGGCCGCGGAATTGCAAGTGTCGCCATCGGCGCTCAGCCATTCTCTGCGCGGGCTCGAAGCGCGGTTGGGCGGCCGCCTGCTTAACCGCACGACTCGCAGTGTCGCGCTCACCGCTGCGGGCGCGAGGCTGGCGGCCCGGTTGTCGCCTGCGTTTGCCACGGTCGACGACGCGCTCGCCGAAGCCCGGGACGAAGCGGAGGAGCTTGGGGGACGCATCCGCATCACGACGATGGAACATGGCGCACAGGTGCTGATGAGTGATGTCGTCGCGTTTCAACGCCTTCACCAGGGCGTGGAGTTGGAGCTGGTCGTCGACGTGGCGCTCATCGACCTTGCCGCTGACGGGTTCGACGCAGGCGTAAGGTTACGCGAGCAGGTTCCACCGGACATGGTGGCGGTGTCGATCGGTCCGACGACCTCGTTCGCCGCCGCCGCTTCGCCGGACTATCTCGCGCGCTACGGTGAGCCGCTCACGCCGTCGGACCTACTCGCGCACCGGTGTATTCGGCAGCGCCTCTCCAATGGAACAATCTATCGTTGGGAGATGGAGGTAGATGGGCGCGATGTCGTGATCAATCCGCCGGGCACGCTCGTGACGAACAGTTCTGCTGCTATCGTCGGGGCGGCTGTTGCAGGCGCAGGCGTCTGCTTTGTACCCGAGCACCACGTCCGATCGCATATCGAGGCGGGACGACTGACGCGCATTCTCCAAGCCTTTTCGCCGAGCTTCGACGGCCTCTGCTTGTTCTACCCGCCCTATCGACAGCAGACGCGAGCGTTCACGGCGCTCGTCGAGCATCTGAGACGACGTACGGCGCCAGCATAGATTTGTGCGAGCCGATCAGCCGTGGGGATGTTTCGGCCTGTTTCCGCCATCATGCCCTAAACTAACGATGTCACAACCGGTCGGTTGTGACACGCTCGCCTTCTCACGCTTGTCCGCAGGCTTGCAGGCGTCAGAACGCCGGTTCCAGAAGTCTGCCTTGGGGTCGGCAGACAGCATCGGTCGCGGCCCGCGACGGGCGAAGGCCAGGCTCTGCCGCGCCACTCACGTCACCAGCCGCTGGAGCGTGTCGATCCGGTCGGCCTCCGCCGCCGGCTTGTCGGTGCGGATGCGCAGGATGCGGGGGAAGCGCATGGCGACGCCGGACTTGTGGCGCGCGGAGGCGTGAATCGAATCGAACGCGATCTCCAGCACGAGGGTCTTCTCCACCTCGCGCACCGGGCCGAAGCGGTGGAGCGTGTGGGTACGGACGAACTTGTCGAGCTCGGCAATCTCCTGGTCGGTGATGCCCTGGTATGCCTTGCCGACGGGAAGCAGCTCTGCCCCAGAGTCAGGATCGCCCGCCCAGCAGCCGAAGGTGTAGTCGGAATACCAGGAGGAGCGGCGGCCATTGCCGCGCTGGGCGTACATGATCACGCAGTCGGCGGTCAAGGGGTCGCGCTTCCATTTGTACCACAGGCCGGCGCGGCGGCCGCCGACATAGGGCGAGTCGCGGCGCTTGAGCATGACGCCCTCGATCGCGGCGTCGCGCGCGCCGGCGCGGATCGCCTCCAGTTCGGTGAAATCGGCGGCCTCGATCACCTCCGACAGGTCGAAGCGGTCGGGGTCGAGGCGCGCCACGAACGGCTCGAGGCGCGCGCGGCGCTCGGTCCAGGGGCGGTCGCGGACGTCCTCCGTCCCGTCGAGCAGGATGTCGTAAAGGCGGACGAAGGCGGGATAGTCGGCGAGCATCTTCGCGCTGACGACCTTGCGGCCGAGTCGCTGCTGGAGCGCGTTGAAGCTCGCCGCGCCGCCACCCTCCTCCAGCGCGCCGCCCTGGAACTCGCCCTTCACCAGCAACTCGCCATCGACCACGCCCCCATCGGGCGTGGAAAACGCGCCCGCGACGTCGGGGAAGCTCCCGGTCACGTCGTCGCCGGTGCGGCTGTACAGGCGTGTCTCGCCCCCGACGTTGACAATCTGGACGCGGATGCCGTCCCATTTCCACTCGGCGGCATAATCGTCGAGGCTGACGCGCGCGTCCTCCAGCCCGTGCGCGAGCATGAAGGGGCGGAACACGGGCGTGTCGGCGGGTGTCGGCTGTGGCCCATGCCCCTTCACCCAGTCGAACAGCGCGGTGTAGGGTGGGGCGAGGCCGTGCCACAGCTCCTCGACCTGCTCGACATCGAGAGCAAAGGCCTGGGCGAGCGCGGTCTTGGCGAGGCGCGCGGACGCGCCGACGCGCAGCGAGCCGGTCGCCATCTTGAGCAGCGCGAACCGCTCCTC
>CAXTWJ010000196.1:0-5536 GCA_964247925.1 uncultured Sphingomonas sp. | reverse complement strand
CGGCTCGTCGAGGATCAGCAGGTGCGGCGCGTCCCGGGGGATCAGCGCCAAGGCGAGGCGCGCGCGCTCGCCGCCCGACAGCTTGCCGACGGCGGTCATCGCCTTGTCGCCGGAAAAGCCGAACCGGCCCAGCTGCGCGCGGACCTTGGCCGGCGCGGCGCCGGGCATGATCCGCGTCATGTGCTGCAGCGGCGTGTCGTCGGCGTGGAGTTCCTCGACCTGATACTGGGTGAAGTAGCCGACGCGCATCTTGCCCGACGCCGCCATGCTGCCCTCCATCGGCGTCAGCTGCGCGGCGAGCAGGCGGGCGAGCGTGGTCTTGCCGTTGCCGTTGCGCCCGAGCAGCGCGACCCGGTCGTCGGGGTCGAGCCGCAGGTTCAGCCGCTCGAGGATCGGCGTCTCGTCATAGCCGACGCTGGCCAGGTCGAGCGTCACCAGCGGCGGGCGCAGCGGGTCGGGGGCGGGAAAATCGAAGGAGAGCGACGGGTCGTCCAGCACGGCGGCGATCGGCTGCATCCGGGCGAGCGCCTTGACGCGGCTCTGCGCCTGTTTGGCGGTGGAGGCGCGGGCGGAGTTGCGGGCGACGAAGTCCTGCAGCTTGGCGCGCTCGGCCAGCTGCCGCTCGCGCGCCGCCGCCTGTTGCGCCTGCCGCTCGGCGCGCTGGCGCTCGAACGCATCATAGCCGCCCGGGTAGAGCGTGACCTTGCCGCGATCGAGGTGCAGGATGTGATCGACGACGTTGTTGAGGAAGTCGCGCTCGTGGCTGACGAGCACGACCGTCGCCGGATAGCCGCGCAGGAAGTCCTCCAGCCACAGGACCGCCTCCAGGTCGAGGTGATTGGACGGCTCGTCCAGCAGCAGCAGGTCGGGCTTGGAAAAGAGCAGCGCGCCCAGCGCCACGCGCATCCGCCAGCCGCCGGAGAAGCTGTCGAGCGGGCGGGCCTGCGCCGCCTCGTCGAAGCCCAGCCCGATCAGGATGCGCGCGGCGCGCGCCGGGGCGGCATAGGCGTCGATCGCGTTCAGCCGCTCGTGGATCTCGCCCACCCGGTCGGGATCGTGGTTCCACTCGCTTTCCGCCAGCAGGGCCGCGCGTTCGGTGTCGGCGGCCAGCACGGTCTCGAACGGCGTCGCCTGCCCCGCCGGCGCCTCCTGCGCGATATAGCCCAGCCGCGTCCCACGCGGCATCTCCGCGCTGCCGGCATCAGGTTCCAGCATCCCCGCGACCACACGCACCAACGTCGATTTGCCGGCGCCGTTGCGCCCGACCAGCCCGACGCGCGAGCGCGGGGGCAGCGCGGCGGTGGCGCCGTCCAGGATCGTGCGCCCGCCCAGGCGCACGGTGACATCGGTGAGGGTCAGCATGGCGGCGCCCTTAGCACCGCCATGCCGGCCTTGTCAGCGTCCCGCCAGCTTCACCTTCGCGCCGACGTAGAAGAACCGACCCAGCGGCGAGATCGGGGTGTTGGTGCTATAGCTCGACGGATCGGGCTTCTGGTTGGTGAAGTTGGTGATGCCGCCATACAGCGCGAACCCGCTCGGCAGCTGATACTGCGCCTGAATGTCATGCTGCCACAGCGCGTCCGTGCGGATGTAACGCCCGGCCGCGATGTCCGGGCTGGCGGCCAGCGTGGTGAGGTCGAACTGGTAGGCAGCATCGACCCAGCGCAGATTGTAGTTCAGCGTGAAGCCGTTCAGGGTCCAGCTCGGCGAGAAATTGGCGTTCCAGCGCGGGCTCTTGAACTGGCCGCGCTGATCCAGGCCGTTGGTTACTGGGCCGCCGATGATGCCGGTGAAGTTGATCTGATCGACGTAACCCCCGACCAATCGGATGTCGAAGTTGCCGAAGTTGGCCGTCCGGAGCAGGTAATCGAGGTTCACATCCAGCCCCGCCGTGCGGAAGTTGGCGACATTCTGCGGGCTGACCGTGTAGTTCACGATCGAGCCGACCACGAAGCCCAGCCCCGCCGCGGTCGGGTTGGCCTGGAAATAGCCGGCGTTGGCGCGGGTGATCTGGGCGCAGAACGGGTTGTCCAGCGTTGGCTGATCGACGCACAGATTGGCGAGGTCCGACGGCGTCACCTGGTTGATCGCGTCCTTCAGCCGGATGTCGTACCAGTCGAACGAGGCGGTGAAGCCGGGCAGGAAACGGGGGCGCAGCACCACGCCCGCGGTCCAGGTCCGCGCCGTCTCCGCGCGCAGGTTCGCGTTGCCCGACTGGACGCCGTTGACGAAGGCGCCGGTCTGCAGCGCCGGGCTGGACACCGCGCCGACCGCGGCCAGCGCCGCGGCGCAGTTCGCCGCGCGATACTGCGTCCCGTTCACGATCTGCGCCGGGGTGCAGGGGTCGGTGAAGAAGTTGGAGCTGCTGAAGCGCGGCTGGAACAGCTCGCCGATATTGGGCGCGCGCACCGCCTGGCCATAGGAGCCGCGAAACGTCACGTCGCGCACCGGCGCGTACACGCCGTTGAACTGCCACGTCCGGGTATGGCCGATCGTGGAATAGTCGGAATAGCGGCCCGCCGCGCCGACCGACAGCGTCCGCGCGAACGGCAGGTCCTTGAGGAGCGGCACGTTCAGCTCGCCGAACGCTTCCTTGACGTCGAACCTGCCGCTGCTCGGCAGCACCAGCGCCGGCTCGTCATATTGATAGAAGCGCGCGTTCACCAGATTGTCGCTGGGGCGGAAGCGGCTGGTCTCCCGGCGATATTCGCCGCCGAACGAGAACTGGATGGGGCCGCCCGGCAGTTCGAAGAACTGGCCGAAGTCGCCGGACACCGAGGCGCTCGCCACCTGCTGCGTATTGCGCGCGGTGCTGCGGTCGTTGACCTGGAAATAGGCGAGCTGCTCGGGCGTCGCCGGCCCGGGGCCGAACAGGCTGATCGGCACGCAGCCGCTGTTCGGGTCCGTCAGCGTGACGCGGCACACGATCTGCCCGGTCGGGCTCGTCACCGCGTCGAGCGCCTGCGTGTAACGGTCCGCCAGCCGGTCGCCGATGCGCGTGATCCGCACGTCGGTGCGGCCATATTCGTAATAGGCGTCATAGGTCGCATGATCGGAGATGCGGCCCGACACATCAACCACGCCGCGCCAGGTGCGCCGCCGGTCGGCCTCGCCCTGCCGCCCATAGTCGATATCGTCGCGGTTGACGTAGGCGGTGTCCGCCCCCGCCGCGAGCACGGCCCTGCGGATCACGTCGGGGAGGAACGGGTTGCCCAGCGCGACCGGCTGGAAATAGGTGCCGAAATAGGCGCCGTCGCTTTCGACGCGGGTCTGCACGAACTTGCCCTCGAGCGACAGCTTGAACGCATCGGACACGTCATAGTGCGTCAGCAGGTTGACGTCGTGCCGCTCGGTCTTCGCGAACAGGTCGCCCTGGTAGAAGCCCGCGACGGGCGTGTTCACCCCGCCGATGCCGTAATAGGCGGCCGGGGTGCCGTTGTCGTACGGCCGGCCGAGCCCGTCGAAGCGGGGCGTGCCTTCGTTGCCCACGAACACCGCGCCGAGCGGTGACTCGTTCACGTAGCGCAGGCCCCCGACCAGGATATTCTGGTAGGAGCCCGGCGTGCCTGCCTGGTAATTGTCGTTGGGGATCAGGAAGCGGCGGTTCTCGAAGCGCAGGAACTTGCGCTGATCGTTGGCGACGGGATCGTCGGCATTGTACTCGTACGCCAGCGTCAGGTTGCCGCGCCCGTCGGCGAAGTTGCGGCCGGCGATGACGGAGGCAAAGCGGTTGGCGCCGTCGCCATATTGCGACACGCCGAGCTGCGCGCGCGCGCTCAGGCCGTCTAAGTCCTGCTTCAGGATGAAGTTCACCACGCCCGTGACGCCGTCGGCGCCGTACACCGCCGACACCGCGCCGGTCAGCACGTCCGTGCGCTCGATCAGGTCGGTCGGGATGGAGTTGATATCGACCGCGGCGGTGTTCGGCTCGCCCGCGACGTGGCGGCGGCCGTTGACCAGCACCAGCGTGCGATTGGTGCCGAGGTTGCGCAGGTTGAGCTCGTTCAGGCCGGCCTGGCCGAACTGCCCGCTCGACACCGCGCCGCCGCCCGAGGTCTGTGTCACGTCGCGCGAGCCGGTCAGCGCGGGCACGCGCTGGAGGAAGGTGGTGACGTTGGTGTTGCCCGACTGCTGGATCGCGGCCGCGTTGAACGAGGTGATGGGGTTGGGCGCGGCGAACTCCGGCCGGGCGATGCGCGAGCCGGTGACGACGATGTCGCTGCCCTGTGTCTGCTGCGAAGCGGCGTCCGCCGCCGTGCCGGTCTGCGCGGCACCCTGCGCGCCCTGTTGCGTCTGGGCCTGTTCGACGGGAACGGGCGGCGTGACGGGCGGGCTTTGGGGCGTGCCCGTCTGCGCCCAGGCGGCGGGCGTCAGGAATGTGCCGGCGCTGACGAGCAGCGCCCGGCGCAGGACGTGATATCGCATGGTGAAGCATCCCCTCTTTTCGTTGGCGGCCACAACGGGCACCTGCCCGGTTGCGTTGCGCGGCCGCCAGGCCGGCGCGCCTCTTTGTCGCCGACCGTTGCGCGAGTGCCACAATCATCTTGCGCTCCAATAACCTGGGTGAACCACGTCGAGGCGCATTGCGGCCCGACCCGCGTTGAACGATGCTAGGCTGGCGCAACGATGGCCAAGGAGGGGCGCGCTGTTGGTCTCGCGTCGGGAGGTGGTGACGGCCGGGCTGGCGACGGCGGGCGCGGCGCTCGCCGGCTGCGGCGCGCGCGGCGCCTCGCCCGTCAGCTGGTGGGGCATGGGCGCGCAGGGCGAGAACGCGCCCAAGCTGCTGCCCCGGTTCCAGGCCGCGACCGGCATTCAGGTCGAGGTGCAATCGCTGCCCTGGACGGGCATCCACGAGAAGCTGCTGGCCGCGAACGTCGGCGGCTCGCTGCCCGACGTGATGCTGCTCGCGATCGCGTGGATGCCGGAGCTGACGATGCTGGGCGCGCTGGCGCCGATGCCGCCGCGCCACCGCCCGATCCTGCGGGGGCAGTTCCCGACGCTGGTGGAGGCGGTGACCGTGAACGGCGTCCCCATGGCCGCGCCCTGGACGGCCGACAGCTGGGTGCAATATTACCGCACGGACCTGTTGGGTGAGCTCGGCTACCCCGCCCCACCGGCGCGCTGGGACGAGTGGACGCGCATGGCGACCGCGTACAAGCGCCGCCATCCCGACCGGTTCGTCACGTTGCACCTGCTCAACTGGCCGGAGCCGCTGATCAACTTCGGCGCGCAGTGCGGCGAGCCGCTGCTGCGCGACCGTGCGACGCGGGGCAATTTTCGCTCGCCCGGGTTCCGGGCGGCGCTCGCCTTCTACAAGTCGATCTACGACGCGGGCTTCTCGCCCAAGGTGACGGGCGTGGAGGCGGGCGACACGATCCTGGACTTCACGCGCGGCTATTACGCCATCCTGCCGTCCAACTCCGAGGCCACGGGGCAGCTGCGCCGCGCCACCTACGCCTTTCCCGCCGACCGCTGGGGCACCGCGCCGACGCCGTCGCCGACGGGGCGGGAAGGGGTGTGGGCGGCGGGAAAGGCG
>CAXTWJ010000195.1:0-5556 GCA_964247925.1 uncultured Sphingomonas sp. | reverse complement strand
GATCAGGAGCTTCATCTACGTCGCCAACCTGCGCAGTTTCAGCAAGGCCGCGCGCGCGCTCAACATCGCGCAACCCGCACTTAGCCGGCAGATCCAGTCGCTCGAACAGGATCTGCGCACGCAGTTGCTGTTCCGGACGACGCGGGGCGTCGAACCGACGGAGGCAGGGCTGACGCTACTGACGATGGGGGAGCAGCTGCTCGCGTCGGCGGAGCAGCTGCGCGACGCGGTGGTGCGCGCACCCGATAAGGCGCAAGGCGAGGCCACGGTCGGCCTGCCGCCGTCGCTGGCGACGATCCTGGCACCGTCCCTGGTCGACGAATGCCGCCGCGTCTTCCCGGACGTGAAGGTCCGCATCATCGAGGGGCTGAGCATCTTTCTGGAGGAATGGCTGGCGCTGGGCCGCATCGATCTGGCCGTCCTCACCGACCCGGGCGAGCTCTCGCCGTTGAACCGCAAGAAGCTGGCGCGCGAGGAACTGGTGCTGGTGGGTGACCCGTCGCTGGTCGATCCCACCGCCGGGCCGATCGCCGCCGCCGAGCTGGCGGGGGTTGACTTGGTCATCACGCGAGGCTTCCGCAACGTGGTCGATCCCGTGCTGGCCCAAGCGGGGCTGCAGCTCAGCTATGCGCTCGAGTTGGACAGCATTCCGATCATCAAGGACATGCTCGCGCGAGGCCAGTACGCCACGCTGCTTCCTTTCGCGCTGGTGCACAAGGAAGCGTCGGCGGGTACGCTGAGCTATCGGCCCGTCGACGCGCCGCGGCTGGCGCGCGACCTGGTGATCGCGACCAACCCGAAGCGACCCGCGACCTCCGCCATCAAGGCGGTTTGCGCGCTGCTGGTGCAGCATGCCCGCGACCTCCCCCTCGCTCCGGCATGAGCGCGGCGCCGACCATGCGCGCAGGGCATGCGACTTATACCGAAACGGCTTTTCCCGACGCCGTGGCGGCCGGCTATTTCGGATGAGGATGACGCAGCACTTCACCTGGCAACCAAGCGAAACGGTCAAGGCTACCAGCCGGCTCAGCTTGTTTCTGGCCGAATACGGGCTAGCCGACCTGCCGGCATTACGCGCCAAGGCCGACGCCGATCCGGCGTGGCTGTGGGACGCGGTATTCCGTCATTTCGAGCTGCCGTTCGAGACGCCATACGAACAGGTTCTTTCGCTTGAGGACGGGATCGAGCGGCCGCGCTGGTGCGTCGGCGGCCGGACCAACCTGACACTCGCCTGCCTCGACCGTCATCGCGGCATCGCGCCCGACAAGGCGGCGGTGGTGTGGAGCGGCGAGGACGGCGCGGCCAAGTCGGTCACCTACGCCGCGCTGGACGAGCAGGTGCAGCGGTTCGCCTCTGTGCTCGACGCGCGCGGGGTAAAGCCGGGCGACGTGGTCGGGCTGTTCATGCCGATGCTGCCCGAGGCGGTAGTGGCGTTCGTCGCCATTATACGCGTCGGCGCGATCGTGCTGCCGCTCTTTTCCGGCTACGGCCCGGCGTCCGTCGCCCAGCGGCTCCGGGCGGCGGGCGCGCGCGCGGTCGTGACGGTCAGCGCCGCCTTTCGTCGCGGCAAGCCCGCGCCCATGAAAACGGTGATCGACGAGGCGGTCGCGCTCGGCGCGGAACTGGACACAGTGATCGTCCTCACGCGCGGCCTCTCCGTCGAGATGGTCGAGGGTCGCGATGTCGATTGGACGCGGGCGGTGGAACGCGCCTCGCCGACGCGCCCTGCGACGGTTCTCGATGCCGAAGCGCCGGCGATGCTGGTCTATACCTCCGGCACGTCGGGCGCCCCCAAGGGCACGGTGCACACGCATTGCGGGCTGATGGGCAAGAACACGCTGGACGTGCTGCTGTGCCTAGACCTCCAGGAGTCCGACCGGCTGTTGTGGATGAGCGACATGGGCTGGGTGATCGGGCCGAAGTCGATCATCGGCAGCCTGCTCGCGGGGGCGACGCTGGTGATTGCGGAGGGCACGCCCGACTGGCCGGTGCCCGGTCGGATCGGGCGACTGATCCAGGACCATCGTGTCACGATCTGCGGCATCGTGCCCACGGTCGTGCGCCAGATGATGCGCTTCGGTCCGGAGGTGATCGCCGCCTACGACCTGTCGACGCTACGCGCGACCGTGTCGAGCGGCGAGCCGTGGAATGACGATGCCTGGCTCTGGTTCTTCCGCCACGTCTGCGGCGAACGCATCCCGATCCTGAACTACGCCGGCGGCACCGAGATCGGCGGCGCGATCCTGATCGGCACCTTGCACGATCCGCTGCGCCCGGGCGCGTTCGGCGGCCCGGTGCCTGGGATCGGCGCCGACGTCGTGGACGCGGACGGCCGGTCGCTCGGGCTGGGCGAGGCGGGCGAGCTGGTGCTGCGCGCGCCGTCGATCGGCATCACGCGGGGCCTGTGGCACGAGCCGGAGCGGTTCATCGAAAGCTATTGGCGGACGATACCCGGTTGCTGGGTGCAGGGCGACTATGCCCGCGCCGACCCCGACGGGCTGTGGTTCCTGCTCGGCCGATCGGACGACACGATCAAGATCGCCGGCAAGCGCACCGGCCCGGCCGAGCTCGAATCGATCCTGGTCGAAAGCGGCCTGCTGGTCGAGGCGGCGATCGTCGGCATCCCCGATCCGGTGTCCGGCTCCGCGCTCGCCTGCGCGGCGGTGCTCGCCGACGGCGCGACAGTGCCGGCGTGCGCGGCGGTCGAGCTGTCGGACCTCCTCGCCGCCTCGGCGGGCGCGCCGTTCCGGCCCGCCTTTTTCGTGTTCGTGGACTCGCTGCCGCGCACCCGCAACCAGAAGATCATGCGCCGGCTGGTGCGCGGCGCGCTGCTCGGTGAGCCCCCCGGCGACACGGCGGCGCTGCTCAACCCGGAGGCGGTCGACGCTTTGTGCGTCGCGCCGCGCGTCAAGCCGATCCGCGAGCGCACGGCCCGCGCGGTCAAGGCCATCATGCAGCAAGGATCCAGCCGATGAGCGCCCCCACCGCGATGCGCCACCAGCAGCCGCGTGCCGGCCAGAACTGGATCTTCGATAATTTCATTAAGCTGACGGACAACGAGGACGTGCTCCACCCAGGCATTCTGGGTGTGCGGCTGGAGCGCGGATTCAAGCAACCCGACATCGAGCGGGTCTTCTCGCGCCTGTCGGGCCGGCGCGCGTTGCCGCGCGAATGGGCGCGGGTGGCGCGGGCGCAGGAGGCGCTGGCCGACGCCGCCTACCAGGACGGTCGCCGCGTCACCGCCAGCCAGCATTACCATCGCGCCGCCTTGTATTGGGGTCGCGCGCAGCATCTGATTCCGGCGCACGGCAACCCGGTCAAGATCGCGAACCACGCCGCCGAGGTGCGCTGCTACGACCGGCTGATCGAGCTGCTCGGCGGCGCCGTGTCGCGTCACCGCATCGACATCGAGGGCGGCCAGAGCATCACCGCGCTGTTCCACAAGGCGCCCGGTGAAGGGCGCAAGCCGACGATCCTCTACCTGCCCGGCATGGACGCGACCAAGGAGGACTTTCCCAACCCGTTCAACAGCGAGTTCGCGCGCCGCGGCATGAACGTGCTGGTGATCGACGGCCCCGGCCAGGGCGAGAGCAACATGAACGGCGTGTGGCTCAAGGTCGGCAACTACGCGCGGGCCGGCAAGGCGGCGATCGACCTGCTCGTCGCGCGCGACGACGTCGACCCCGACCGGATCGGCGTGTTCGGCACCAGCATGGGGACCCGCTACGGTGTCGAGATCGGCTCGTTCGATCGCCGCGTGAAGGCGGTGGCGGGGCAGATGCCCTGCGTCGGCCCGCTGGACGTGATCTTCGAGCAGGCGCAGCCCAACTTCAAGCGCATCCATATGTACATGACCAACGTGTACGACGAGCCCGCGTTCGACGCGCTGGTCGGCGAGATGCACGCGAACTTCGTGCGCGTGAGCGGCGAGCTGGCGGTGCCCTACCTGCTCGTCGGCGGCGACATGGACGAGCTGTGCCCGCCCGAGGACATCCGCGCGTTCATGGACCACCTTTCCTGCGCCAAGGAGCTGTGGCTCTACGAGGACGTGTTCCATCCGATGGGCGAGGTTGCGGCCGACATCTACCCGGCCATCGCCGACTGGCTGCTCGCCGCGCTGACCGACGGCGTTCCGGCCGGCCACGACCGCCGCCTGACCTTCGCGACACAATGACAGGAAGCCGCTCCATGCCGACACCAGACACCTACCGCCCGAGCCTCGTCGCCGAGGACGGCCGCTACACCGACATCCGCTTCGAGGTGATCGATCAGGTCGCCTGGATCACGATCGACCGCCCGCACGTGCTGAACGCGATCCGCGAGCTGACGCTGGACGAGATCGTCCACGCGCTACGCACCACCCGCAACGACCCGACGATCGCCGTCGCGGTGATTACCGGCGAGGGCGAGGAAGCGTTCTGTTCGGGCGGCGACTTCGGGTCGATGATGCGGCTCAACTGGGTCAATGCCGCGCATTGGAACGATCGGATGCAGGGCTGCGCGATGACCATCCGCAACCTCACCATCCCGGTGATCGCGATGGTCAACGGCTGGTGCATGGGCGGCGGCAACGAGCTGGCGCTGTGGTGCGACATCGTCGTTGCGTCGGACAATGCCGTGTTCGGCCAGACGGGGGCCAAGGTCGGCGCCTGCCCGACCGTCGGCGCGACCCAGTATCTGCCGCGCATCCTCGGCGAGCGGTTGGCGCGAGAGATGATCTTCTGCGCGCGCCGCTTCCCGGCGGCCGAGGCGGTGCAACACGGCCTCGCCAACCACGCGGTGCCGCTCGACCAGCTCAAGGCCAAGACGCTGGAGCTGTGCGAGACGATCAAGGGCCACAGCAGCCAGACGATCCGCATGACCAAGCGCTCGCTCAACCACGAGTCCGACAATCTCTACGCGTCGTGGACCGCGGGCGTCGAGCTGCTCGCCCATGTCTGGGGTTCGGACGAGGCCATGGAGGGGATGAACGCGTTCCGGGAGAAGCGCAAGCCCGACTTCAACCAGTTCCGCGTCCGCAACAAGGCGGTGGTCGATGAGTATCTGACGGGGCTCGACGCCGCGCCCGAAGCCGCCAAGCAGGGCTGACGCGGCACCATGCGCATCATCCGCCTCGACCGATTTCCGATCGCGATCCCGCTTCTCCATCCGATGCGGATGGCGGGGCGCACGATCGCGACGTCGCACTCGATCGTGGTGCGGCTGGTGACCGCCGGGCGTGACGCCGGCTGGGGCGAGGCCAATGTCGCGACGCTGCTGACCGGCGAGACCGCCGCCGGCGTCGGCGCGGCGCGGGACGCGATCGAGGCGCGCCTGCGCGGGCAAGATGCGCGCGATTTGCGGCACCTGTCCGCGATCATGGCGGCGGCGGCGCCGGCGGCGACCTCGGCGCGCGCGGCGGTGGACATGGCGCTGCACGACGCGGTGGCGCGCGCGCTCGGCATCTCGATGTCGCGGCTGATCGGCGGGAACGAGAGGGTGAGCGCGCCGATGATCGCGCTCGTCGATCCTGCCGACGATTGGCGGGAAGAGTGCCGCGCCCGGATCGCCGAGGGC
>CAXTWJ010000194.1:0-5567 GCA_964247925.1 uncultured Sphingomonas sp. | reverse complement strand
GCACGCCCACGAACCACACGCCCGGCTGACCCGCCGCCCAGCCCGCCTCGATGATTGCGTCCTTGGAGTGAAAGCCCGCGAAACCAATGTCGACGAACGGCAAGCCGACCCCGGTGATCGCGAGCGTGCCGAACATCATCGCCCAGAAAGTGAGCGGGATGCTTTTCCGCAAGCCCCCGTAATAGCGCATGTCCTGCTCATGGTGCATCGCGTGGATCACCGATCCCGCGCCCAGGAACAGCAGCGCCTTAAAGAAGGCGTGAGTGAACAGGTGGAACATCGCCGCGCCATAAGCACCGATGCCGGCGGCGAAGAACATGTAGCCCAGCTGCGAGCAGGTCGAATAGGCGATCACGCGCTTGATGTCGGTCTGCACCACGCCCACCGTCGCCGCGAACAGACAGGTCGCGGCGCCGACGAAGCGCACGACCGACAACGCATCGGGCGAGGTCTCGAACATCGGCGACAGGCGGCACACCATGAACACGCCCGCGGTCACCATCGTCGCGGCATGGATCAGCGCGGAGACAGGCGTCGGCCCCTCCATCGCGTCGGGCAGCCAGGTGTGCAGCCCGAGCTGCGCCGACTTGCCCATCGCGCCCACAAACAGCAGCAGGCAGAGCACCGTCATCGTGTCGGCGCGGAACCACAGGAAGCCGATGGTCGAGCCCGCCATGGTCGGCGCGGCGTGCAGGATGGCGGGGATCGAGACGGTGTTGAACACCAGATACGTCCCGAAGATGCCGAGCATGAAGCCCAGGTCGCCGACCCGGTTCACCACGAACGCCTTGATGGCGGCCGCGTTCGCGCTGGGCTTGCGAAACCAGAAGCCGATCAGCAGATAGCTGGCGAGGCCGACGCCTTCCCAGCCGAAGAACATCTGCACCAGCGTGTCCGCGGTCACCAGCATCAGCATGGCGAAGGTGAACAGCGACAGGTAGGCGAAGAAGCGGGGCTGGTCGGGATCAACCGCCATGTAACCCCAGCTGTACAAGTGGACGAGCGCCGAGACGGTGGTGATCACCACCAGCATGACCGCGGTCAGCGCATCGACGTTGAGGCGCCATGCGACGTGCATCGAGCCGGACTCGATCCAGGTGAACACCGTCGTCGCGCCGGGCGTCGCACTGCCGGTCAGGAAACCGACGAAGATCACCCAGGACAGCGCCGCCGCGACGAACAGCGCGCCGGTGGTGACCAGCTTGGTGGGCACGAAGCCCAGATCCTTGTTGCCCAGCCCGGCCACCACCGCCGCGAACAGCGGCAGGAACACGATGAAGAGGATCATCTCAGCCCTTCATCCGGTTGACGTCATCGACCGCGATCGTGCCGCGGCCGCGGAAATAGATCACCAGGATCGCCAGCCCGATCGCCGCCTCGCCCGCGGCGACGGTCAGCACGAACATCGCGAACACCTGTCCCACCAGGTCGCCCAACGCGGCCGAGAAGGCGACGAGGTTGATGTTCACCGCCAGCAGGATCAGCTCGATCGCCATCAGCATGACGATCAGGTTCTTGCGGTTCGCGACCAGCCCCAGCACGCCCAGCGCGAACAGGATCGCGCCGACCACCAGATAATGGACGAGCCCGATCATGCGCCGATCCCCTTCCCGTTCGCCCCGAGCGACGTCGAGGGGCACGGTGTCTCGACTGCGCTCGACACGAACGGCACGCGGTTCACAGCTCCACCCCAACGCCCACCGGCTGATCGACATTGCGCGTCGCATCCTGCGGCCGGCGCGCGTTCTGGCGGCTGATGTTCTGGTAGCGCGTGCCCTTGCGCTCGCGATGCGTGAGCACGATCGCGCCGATCATCGCGACCAGCAGGACAAGCCCCGCCGCCTCAAAGATGAACAGGTAGCGCGTGTAGAGCAGGTCGCCCAAGGCCTGGATATTCGGCTTCGCCGACGGCAGCCCGGCCCGGCGCGCGAGCTGCACGCCGCCCACGCTCCACGCTTTCTCCGCGATCACCAGCTCGGTCGCGAGCGCGATCGCGATCGTGACGCCCAGCGGCCAGTAGCGCGCGAAGCCGGCGCGCATCTCCGCCACGTCGATGTCCAGCATCATGACCACGAACAGGAACAGGACCGCCACCGCGCCGACATAGACGATGACCAGCAGCATCGCGATGAACTCGGCGCCGCACAGCACCATCAGCCCGGCGGCGTTGAAGAACGCCAGGATCAGCCACATCACCGCGTTGACCGGGTTGCGCGACGACACGGTCATCGCGCCCGACGCGATCACCACGGCGGCGAACAGGTAAAAGGCGAACGCCTGGATCATCGTCGGGTGCGCCTAGCGGTAGGGCGCATCGGCGGCAAGGTTCGCCGCGAGCACGCTTTCCCAGCGGTCGCCATTCTCGAGCAGCTTCGCCTTGTCGTAGATCAGCTCCTCGCGCGTCTCGGTCGAGAACTCGTAATTCGGCCCTTCCACGACCGCATCGACCGGGCACGCCTCCGCGCACAGCCCGCAATAGATGCACTTGGTCATGTCGATGTCGTAGCGCGTCGTGCGGCGCGAGCCGTCGTCGCGCGGCTCCGCCTCGATCGTGATCGCCTGCGCGGGGCAGATCGCCTCGCACAGCTTGCACGCGATGCACCGCTCCTCCCCGTTCGGATAGCGCCGCAGCGCGTGCTCACCCCGAAAGCGGGGCGACAGCGGCATCTTCTCGAACGGGTAGTTAATCGTCGCCTTGGGCTTGAAGAAATAGTGCAGCGTCTTCGCGTGTGCCTTCAGGAACTCCCACAGGGTGAACGACTTGACGAACTGGGCGGGGCTCATTGGGGCAGTCCTACTCGATGGATCATCAACACGCCCGACACCAGGAAGACCCAGATCAGCGACAGTGGCAGGAACACCTTCCACCCCAGCCGCATCAGCTGGTCGTACCGATAGCGCGGCACCGTCGCCTTGACCCAGCTGAAGATGAAGAAGAAGAACAGGATCTTGAAGAACAGGTTCAGGATGCCCGGCACCCAGGTGAACGGCGCGAAGTTGAAGATCGGCAGCCACCCGCCCCAGAACAGCGTCGCGTTGAGCGCGCACATCAGCAGGACGTTGGCATATTCACCGAGCCAGAACAGCGCGAAGCTCATGGACGAATATTCCGTCTGGTAGCCCGCGACCAGCTCCGACTCCGCCTCCGTCAGGTCGAACGGCGCGCGTTGGGTCTCGGCCATCGACGAGATCAGGAACACGACCCACATCGGGAACAGCAGCGGATTGAGCACGAAGCCGTTGATCGGCAGCCCGTACATCTGCGCCTGCGCCAGCACGATGTTCGACAGGTTGAACGACCCCGCCCACATCACGACCGTGACCAGCACGAAGCCGATCGCGACCTCGTAGCTCACCATCTGCGCCGCCGCGCGAAGCGCCGAGTAGAAGGGATATTTGGAGTTGGACGCCCAGCCCGACAGGATCACGCCATAGACGCCGAGCGATGACGCCGCGAGGACGTAGAGCAGCCCGACATTGATGTCGGCGAGCACGACGCCCGCCTGGAACGGCACCACCGCCCACACGATCAGCGCGACGGTGAAGGTGATGATTGGCGCCAGCAGGAACAGCACGCGGTTCGCGGCCGAGGGGACGATCGTCTCCTGCAGGAACACCTTCAGCCCGTCCGCGAAGCTCTGCAGCAGCCCGAACGGGCCGACCACGTTGGGTCCGCGCCGGAGCGCCATCGCCGCCCAGATCTTGCGGTCGGCATAGATGATCATCGCCACCGCCAGCATCAGCGGCAGCGCGATCAGCAGGATGCCGGCGATCGTGGCGGTGAACCACGCCGCGCCGTAGCCGAAGCCGAAGCTATGCTGGAAGAAGTCGGTCATGCGCTCAAACCCGTGCCAGTGCCCACAAGCCGACAATCACGGCCGCCATCGTCCCGAACACGATCGCTCCGCCTAGCCATGAGGGCGTACGCTCCCCAGTCGCAGGTACGGTCAGCTCGCTCAGGAACTCGATCACCCCTTCCAGCATCGCTCACTCCGCCGCCTCCGCGAAGGCTTCGCCGTGGATCAGCTCCTGGCTGCACCGCTGCATGGTCGGGCTGGCCCGGCAGATCGCGTTGGTCAGGTAGAAGTCCTTGATCGGGTAGCCCTCGATCCGGCCCGACGCGGTGCCGTCCAGCGCGGGCGGCGACCAGTCGAAGCGGACCAGCCCCAGTTCCCGCAGTTGCGGCACCTCGCCGAACATGGCCTCGCGCAGGCCGGCCAGGCTGTCGAACGGCAGTGTCTCCCCCATCAGCTCGGACAGCGCGCGGAAGATGCTCCAGTCCTCCCGCGCGTCGCCCGGCGGGAACACCGCGCGCTCGCTGCGCTGGACGCGGCCTTCCAGATTGACCCAGGTGCCCGACTTCTCGCTGTACGCGGCACCCGGCAGCACCACGTCCGCCGCCGCCGCGCCGCGATCGCCATGGTGGCCGACAAAGACCTTGAAGCCGGCGAAGCGGCCGTAATCCACCTCGTCCGCGCCCAGGAAGAAGGTCAGCTTCGCGTCGTGCAGGTCGGCGATGCCGCCATTGCTCGCATAGCCGAGCATCAGCCCGCCCATGCGCGCCGCTGCCATATGGAGGACGTTGAAGCCGTTCCAGCCATCCTTGACCAGTCCGAGGCTGTCCACCAACCCGAGCGCCGCGCCATGACCACCCTTCAGCGCGGCGCCGCCGACGATCACCATCGGCCGCTCGGCCTTGCCGAATGCCTCGGTCACGGCCGCGGGCAGATCGCCGAGCAGCGCCAGATCGTCGCCCAGCCACTCGACCTTGTAGGTCAGGTCCGTCTCCGGCCCTACGACGAAGACCTTGGCGCCGCGCTTGATCGCCTTGCGGAGGCGCGTGTTCACCAGCGGCGCTTCCCAGCGCAGGTTGGTGCCGACCAGCAGGATCGCGTCCGCCTGCTCCGCGCCGGCGATCGTCGTATTGAAGTTCACCGCCGCGAGGCTCGACGTGTCATACGCCATGCCCGTCTGGCGCCCCTCCAGCCGGTCGGAGCCCAGCGAGCGGAGCAGCAGCTTGGCCGCGTACATCGTCTCGCAATCGGCCAGGTCCCCCGCGACCGCCGCGACCGAGCCGCCATGCTCCACCGCCGCGATCGCCGCGAAGGCCTCGTCCCAGGTCGCGGGCTGCAGCCTGCCGTCACGCCGCACGAACGGACGGTCCAGCCGGCGCCGGACCAGGCCATCGACATGGTGGCGTGTCTTGTCGTGCGCCCATTCCTCGTTCACGTCCTCGTTGATCCGCGGCAGCGAGCGCAGCACCTGCCGCCCGCGGCTGTAGAGCGTCACGTTGGTACCGACCGCGTCCTGCACGTCGATCGTCGGCGTGCGACGCTGCTCCCAGGGCCGCGCCTCGTAGGCGTAGGGCTTGGAGGTCAGCGCGCCCACCGGGCACAGGTCGACGACGTTTCCCGACAGCTCGCTGGTCACCGCCTGTTCCAGGTAGGAGGTGATCTGCATATCCTCGCCGCGATAGACGGCGCCGATCTCCTCCACGCCCGCGACCTCCTCGGCGAAGCGGATGCAGCGCGTGCACTGGATGCACCGGGTCATGATCGTCTTGACGA
>CAXTWJ010000193.1:5274-5603 GCA_964247925.1 uncultured Sphingomonas sp. | reverse complement strand
GCGCCATAGGGCTCGCCACCATAGCTCGGGGTTGCCGCCGGGCTGTCGGGCACGATCGTCTCTGCGCCCAGCACCAGCTCCTCATCCGCCGCGTCCGCGGCAGGGGCAGCCGCTGTCTCGGTCGGGTCGAGCGGCTCGTCGGTCGGCGCGACGGCAGGCGGCGACGCCTCGACGGGAGCCGGTGCGGACGCCGCGGCGCCACTGGGACGGAACGAGACCGGCTCGTCGGCCTTGCGACCCATGCCGAACGAGAAGCTCTTCCCCGCCGACGCCGGCTCGAGCGCGGGGCTCGCCGCTTGCGGCTTGGCGTCCTTATCTATCCCGGTGGC
>CAXTWJ010000193.1:0-5264 GCA_964247925.1 uncultured Sphingomonas sp. | reverse complement strand
AGGCCGGCTCCTCGCGCCGTGGCGCGCCGCCGAACGAGAAGGATCGCGGCTGCGCATCGGCCTGGGGCGACTCGCCGCGCGCCTGCGCCTCGATGCCCGTGGCCACGACCGACACGCGAATCTTGCCCTCCAGATCCGGGTTGAACGCGGAGCCCCAGATGATGTTGGCGTCCGGATCGACCAGGTCGCGGATGTGGTTGGCCGCCTCGTCCACCTCCAGGAGGCGCATGTCGTCGCCGCCGGTGATGGAGATGATGACGCCCTTGGCGCCCTGCATCGACACGCCGTCGAGCAACGGATTGGCGATCGCCTTCTGCGCCGCCTCCAGCGCGCGGTTGTCGCCGCCCGCCTCGCCGGTGCCCATCATCGCCTTGCCCATCTCCTGCATCACCGAGCGGACGTCGGCGAAGTCGAGGTTGATCAGGCCGGGCATGACCATCAGGTCGGTGATGCCGCGCACGCCCTGCTGCAGCACCTCGTCCGCCATCTCGAACGCCTGCTTGAACGTCGTGTTCGCGTTGGCGATCAGGAACAGGTTCTGGTTGGGGATGACGATCAGCGTATCGACGAACTTCTGCAGCTCCTCGATGCCCTGATCCGCCGCCTTGGCGCGGCGATTGCCCTCGAAGCTGAACGGCTTGGTCACGACGCCGACGGTCAGGATGCCCATGTCGCGCGCCGCCTTGGCGATCACCGGCGCCGCGCCCGTGCCGGTGCCGCCGCCCATGCCGGCGGCGATGAAGCACATATGCGCGCCCTCCAGCCGCTTGGCGAGATCGTCGATCGTCTCCTCGGCCGCCGCGCGCCCGATCTCCGGCCGCGCGCCGGCGCCCAGCCCCTGCGTGATCTTGGTGCCCAGCTGGATACGGGTCGGCGCGGTGGACTGTTTCAGCGCCTGCGCGTCGGTGTTGGCGACCACGAAATCGACGCCCTGCACGTCGGCGCGCATCATGTTGGCGATGGCGTTGCCGCCCGCGCCGCCCACCCCGATGACCGCGATGCGCGGGGTCAGCTCGTCCACTTCCGGTGCCAGGAACTCGATGCTCATTGCCGCCTCACTCCGCCCCCTAGCCACGTCGCCGTGACCTGATTAACCTTTGTGCCCCAACGATTCCGGTCATGCCAGCCGAAAAGCGTAGGGCGCCCCCTAATAGTTCGCCCGCGCCGCCTGGATCAACTTGCGGACCAGCCCACCCTGGCGCGGCCGATGCACGGTCTGGGCCGGCGCCTGCGCCCTGAGATCGACCGGATCGGCCGCTGCGTAGAAGGCCAGTCCCGCCAGCGTCGCGAACGCGGGGCCGCCATGCGCCTCCGGCAGGGCGGTCAGCCCGCGCGGCCGCCCGATACGGACCGAGCGGCCCAGCGCCTGCTGCGCATAATCGGCGATGCCCTTCAGCTCCGCGCCGCCGCCGGTCAGCACCACCTGCCGCCCGACCGGCCCCTCGAACTTGAGCCGGGTCAGCGCCGCGCGGACCTCGTTCATCTGATGCTCCAGCCGCTGGCGGATCACGCCGATCAGCTGCGCCTTGGTGATCTGCGTCCCGTCGCCTTCATCGCCATGCGCGGCGAGCGGAATCGTCTCGTGATTGTCGCGTGGGGAAGCATTGGCCGAGCCGTGGAAGCATTTCATCCGCTCCGCCTGCTGGCGCCGCATGCCGAAGGCGGACGCGATGTCATCGGTGATGTCGGCCGCACCGACAGGCAGCGAGGTCAGCCCGACCAGCATCCCGCCCGCGAACAGGCTGACGTTGGTGATCCCCGCCCCCAGTTCGACCAGCGCCACGCCCAGCTCGCGCTCCTCGTCGGACAGGCAGGCCAGCCCCGTCGCGACCGGCGCGGCGATGATCGACTTCACTTCCAGATGCGCGGAGCGGACGCACAGGTCGAGGTTCCTGACGGGCGAGCCGTCGGCGGCGACGACGTGGATGTGGACGCCCAGCCGGTCGGCGTGCAGCCCCAGCGGCTTCTTGACGCCAGTCAGCCCGTCGAGCGTGTACAGCGCCGGCTGCGCGTGCAGCACCATGCGGCCCTGCGGGTCGATCGAGTTGCGCCCGGCCGCCAGCAGCGCGTCGATGTCGCCCTGTTCGACGCGGTGCCCGCCCAGCTCGAACTCCACTTCCGCCACGTCGGAGACCAGCCCGCCGGCCGAGAAACCGACCCAGACATTCTCGATGTTGAGCCCGGCGATCCGCTCCGCCTGTTCCACCGCCTCGCGCACGGCGGCCTCCGTCGCGCCCATGTCGGCGATGTAGCCGCGCTTGACGCCCCGGCTCTCGCGCTGGCCGGTGCCCAGCACGATCAGCTCGCCCCCGTCACCGGGCTGCGCGATCATCGCCGACACCTTGGACGAGCCGATGTCGAGCGCGGTGATCAGTCCTTCGGGTGCTGCCTTCGCCATCGCAACTATCCTTCCATGCCGCCGGCGCCCATGCGGACGCTGACGGGTTCGCCGGGGTCGGCGACCTGTTTCGCCTTGTCGGGATCGGGCTTGCGCGCGACCAGCTTCGCGGGGTCGCGCAGATCAAAGGACAGCCACCCGCGCCCGAGCAGCGGATGCGCGCCGTCGCGATGGGCGAAGTCGAGCAGCGCCGCCGCCGCCCCCTCCTCGGGCAGCTTCAGCGTCTCGCCGCTGTCGAAGCGCAGGTCCCAGCGCCGGTTGCCGACCCAGGTCGCGGCCGCGATGCGCGGCTTCAACGCCGGCGCGGCGGCGAGCAGCGCCTGATAGGCCGGTGCCTGCTTGTCCGCGCCCGGGCCGATCACCAGCGGCAGGTCGGGGATCGCGTCTGCTGCGACGGGATCGAGCAGCACGCCGTCCTTGTCGATCAGCGTCAGGTGGCCCTGATCCTGCCACACCGCCGCCGGCGTGCGCTCGACGATGTCGACCAGCAGCGTGTCGGGCAGGCGGCGCGAGACGTGCGCGTCGGCGATCCAGCCATAACGCAGCAGCTTCTGGCGGACCGCCTCCAGATCGACCAAGGGCATGGCGCGGCTCTGCTGGTCGAGCGCCATGGCATAGACCGTGTCGCGGTCCATCCGCTTCAGCCCGGTGATGTCGATCTGCTCGACGCGGAAGCCCGCGCGGCCCGCCGCCTCGCCCAGCTGCTCGCCCACGAGCGCGGGCACGCCAAGCGCGTTGGCGACGAGCAGCACCGCGATCCCGCCGGCGCCCAGCACCGTCCAAGTCGCGATTCTGGACAACGTCTGCTCGCTGATCGGCAGGCGCTGCATCAGCCGGTCGAGGCGCGACTGTTTGGGCTTGCCGCGCCGTTTGGTCGCCACGCGCCGGGGCGGCGTGCCGCGCTTGATCGTGCGGCTCACGGCAAAGCCTCGTCAACGATCATCTGCACCAGCGTCGGATAGTCGATGCCGTTGTGCCGCGCCTGTTCGGGGACGAGCGACAGCGGCGTCATGCCGGGCTGGGTGTTCACCTCGAGCAGGAACAGCCCATCGACGCCGCGCTCGTCATCCCAGCGGAAGTCCGCCCGGCTCGCGCCACGACACCCCAGGAGCCGATGCGCCTCCAGCGCCACGCTCTCGCACGCCCGCGCGATCGCGTCGGGGATCGACGCGGGGTACAGGTGCTCGGTCATGCCGTCGGTATATTTGGCGTCATAGTCGTAGAAGCCCGAGCGCGGCCGCAGCTCGGTGACGCCGAACGCGCGCCCACCGAGCACGGCGGTGGTCAGCTCGCGCCCCCGGATGAACGGCTCGGCCAGCAGCTCGGCGAAATCCTGCCACGGTCCCGCCACGTCGCGCCCGATCGGCTGCCCGTAGTTGCCGTCGGCGGTCACGATCGCGACGCCGACCGACGAACCCTCGTTGACGGGTTTGAGCACATAGGGCCGCGCCAGCGGGTCGCCCTCGAACAGTTCGGCGCTCTTCACGATCCGGCCGCCCGGCATGGGGATGCCGTGCGGGACCAGATGCTGCTTGGTCAGCTGCTTGTCGACCGCGATCACCGACGTGGCCATGCCGGAATGCGTGTAGCGCAGCCCCATCAGGTCCATGCACCCCTGCACCGACCCGTCCTCGCCTGGCGAGCCGTGCAGCGCGTTGAACACCAGGTCGGGTGCGGCGGCGGCCAGTCGCGCGGCGACGTCGCGCCCCATGTCGATCCGGGTGACGCGGTGGCCCAGGCTCTCCAGCGCCGCCGCGACACCCGCGCCGGACATCAGCGAGACCTCGCGCTCGGCGGACCAGCCGCCCATCAGCACGGCGATGTGGAGGGGAGAGGTCACCACAGCCACGAGGTGAACTCCATCCCCGCGCAGGCGGGGACCCAGTCGCGATGAGCGACGAAGAGCGCACTACCGTTCGGGGCGCGCAGATACTGGGCCCCCGCCTTCGCGGGGGTGGAACCAAGGGCGCTCACGTCGTGACCCCCACCCGCTGTATCTCCCACTCCAGGCTGACGCCCGACGTGGCCAGCACGCGCGCGCGCACCTCCTCGCCCAGCGCCTCGATCTCCGCGCTGGTCGCCGCGCCCAGGTTGAGCAGGAAGTTGCAATGCTTCTCGCTCACCTGCGCGTCGCCGTGGCGGAGGCCGCGGCAACCGGCGGCGTCGATCAGCGCCCACGCCTTGTGGCCGAGCGGGTTCTTGAACGTCGACCCGCCCGTGCGGCTGCGCAGCGGCTGCGAGGTCTCCCGCTCGGCGGCGATCCGATCCATCTCCGCGCCGATCGCCTGCGCATCGCCGGGCACCCCCCGGAAGACGGCCTCGACCACCACCGCGCCCTCGGGGAGTGCCGAATGGCGATAGGTGTAGCCCAGCCGCTCGGCGGGCCAGACCTCTTGCGCGCCGTCGCGGTGGACCACCGTCGCCTCGACCAGCATGTCCTTGACTTCGCGTCCGTAGGCGCCGCCGTTCATCCGCACGAAGCCACCCACGGTGCCGGGTATGGAGCGCAGGAACTCGACGCCCGCGATCCCCGCGTCGCGCGCGGTGGAGGAGACCAGGATGCCGCTCGCCCCGCCGCCGCAGCGCAGCGTCGTCGTATCGACCCGCTCGACGCGCGCGAAGGGCTTGCCCAGCCGGATCACGACGCCGGGCAATCCGCCGTCGCGCACGATCAGGTTGGAACCGAGGCCAAGCGGATAGACGGGGGTCGCCGGATCGAGCGCGCGCAGGAACTGGACGAGGTCCTCGCGGTCGGCGGGCTCGAACAGCTGCTCGGCGGGGCCGCCGGACTTGAACCACACCAGCGGCGCGAGCGGGGCGTTGGGGGTGACACGGCCGCGAACAGCTGACAGCCCCTCCCCTTCAG
>CAXTWJ010000192.1:1029-5608 GCA_964247925.1 uncultured Sphingomonas sp. | reverse complement strand
CGACGCCGCGCACCACGTCCGTCACGCCCTGCGCGGCGTCATCGACGGTGACGGCCAGGTGGTACGACGCGAGCGCGTCCTTGCGCGCGAGGATCACGTCGCCCTGCGCGATGGGGTCGGCCCGCATCCACCCGGCGGCGGCGTCGTGCCAGAGGAGCTCGGTCGTGACTCCGGCGAGCGCCTTCGCCACGTCCAGCCGCCAGCAATGCGGACGCGACAGGTCGGGCGCTGTCAGGTCCCGGCACGTCCCCGGATAGACCGGCTCGGCCCCGTGCGGCGCCGATGCGCTCGCCGCCGCCCCCTCCGCGCGCGTGCAGCAGCAGGGGTAGATCAGCCCCCGCGCGCGCAATCGCTCGAGCGCCGCCGCGTACAGGGGCAGCCGCTCCGACTGGAACACCGGCGCCTCGTGGTCGAGCCCCAGCCAGGCCAGGTCGGCGAGGATGTCGGCGACGTGCTCGGGCCGCGACCGCGTGCCGTCGATGTCCTCGATCCGCAGCAGGAAACGGCCATCCCGCGCCCGGGCGAGGTCGTGCGCCAGCACCGCCGACCAGGCGTGGCCCAGGTGCAGCCGCCCCGTCGGGCTCGGCGCGAACCGCGTCACCACATCCGGGTCTTGACCCCGATTCACGCCCTGTGCTGTCATGGCGCCGTCACGCTTCCCGGCCACAGGACGCGCGTCGTGTCGAGGGAGGAGCCGTGTTTCATCCCGATCTGATCCGCCACCCCGATGGCTGTCCGGCGCTCGTCCTCAACGCCGACTATACGCCGCTGTCCTATTATCCGCTCAGCCTCTGGCCCTGGCAGACGGCGGTCAAGGCGGTGTTCCTCGACCGTGTCGATATCGTCGCCTGCTACGAGCGCGAGGTCAGGAGCGCCAGCGTCGCGCTCAAGCTGCCCAGCGTGATCGCGCTCAAGCAGTTCGTGAAACCGTCGCAATTCCCCGCCTTCACCCGCTTCAACCTGTTCCTGCGCGACCGCTTCGCCTGCCAATATTGCGGCCATGGGCGCGACCTGACGTTCGACCATGTCGTCCCGCGCGCGCAGGGTGGCCGCACGACCTGGGAGAATGTCGTGACCGCCTGCGCCCCATGCAACCTGAAGAAGGGTGGGCGCACCCCCAGACAGGCGCGGATGCCGCTCCACATCGAACCGATCCGTCCGACCTCATGGCACCTGCAGGAACATGGGCGCTCGTTCCCGCCGGGGTACCTACACGAGACGTGGCACGACTGGCTGTATTGGGATGTGGAGCTGGAGGCCTGAGCGCGTCTTAGGCCACCGCGGCCCGAATCGTCTCGCCCAATAACTGGAAGTCGCCCGCGCGTGGATGCCCCTTGCGCCAGACCAGCGCGATCCGGCGTTCGGCGGTGACGCCAGCGACCGGGTGGCTCGTCACGCGCGTCCCCGTCAGCACGCCGGCCGCCACCGCCATCTCGGGCAGCAGCGTGATGCCCAGCCCCGCATCGACCAGCTGCACCAATGTCTGCAAGGTGGACGCGACCAGCGGCGCTTCCGGCACCGGCTCGGCGAGCGCGCAGACGGTCAGCGCGTGGTCGCGCAGGCAATGCCCGTCCTCCAGCAGCAGCAGGCGGGCGGGATCGACCTCGTCATAGGGGATCGGCACGGTCGAGGCGTCCTCCGCCGCGTTGACCGCCAGCAGCAGGCGATCCGTGGCGATCTCGCACACGTCAACTTCGCCGCACTCGACCGGCAGCGCCAGCAGCACGCAGTCGATCTGCCCGCGCGCCAGCGCTTCGCACGCCGGCCCGGTCAGCATCTCGCGCACCAGCGGCTGTAGCCGGGGCCAATCCGCCGTGATCGCGCCCAGCACGCGCGGCAGCAGGAACGGCGCCACCGTCGGGATCGCCGCCAGCCGGAGCGGGCCGATCAGCGGCTCGCGCGTCGCGCCCGCCGTCTGCACCAGGTCCTCCGCCGCGCGCATCACCGTGCGCGCGCGCGCCACCACCTCCTCGCCCAACGGGGTGAAGCGGACGGAGCGTTTCGTCCGCTCGACCAGCCCGGCGCCCAGCAGCCGCTCCAGCTCGGCGATCCCGACCGACAGCGTCGATTGCGTCACGAACGACGCCGCCGCCGCGCGCCCGAAATGGCCGTGCTCGTGCAGCGCGAGGAGGTAGCTGAGCTGGCGCAGCGAAGGCAGCGGTGCCGTCATCGCTTCGCTCTATCGCAATAATCGCGCTTGTTCATTGGATAAATGAATGGGGACGCGGCATCGCCGGTGGCAACCTATTCCAGCAGGAGTTGTCCCATGGACGCCATCACTTCCGGCAGCCCGATCAACGATCCCTCCAAGCAGCCTGCGGCGCTCCGCACGCTGCTCGGCCGCACCGCCAAGGACTGGTGGCCCGAGGCGCTGTCGATCGACATCCTTCATCAGAAGGGCGTGTCGGGCAATCCGCTGGGCGACGATTTCGACTATCGCGCCGCGTTCCGCTCGATCGACTATCAGGGGCTCAAGGCCGACCTGACGGCGCTGATGACCGACAGCCAGCCCTGGTGGCCGGCGGACTATGGTCATTACGGGCCGTTCTTCATCCGCATGGCGTGGCACTCGGCCGGCACCTATCGCACCGGCGACGGGCGCGGCGGGTCGGGCGCGGGGCAGCAGCGGTTCGCGCCGCTCAACTCCTGGCCGGACAACGGCAATCTCGACAAGGCGCGCCGCCTGCTCTGGCCGATCAAGCAGAAATACGGCGCCAAGCTCTCCTGGGCGGACCTGTTCATCCTCGCCGGCAATGTCGCGATCGAGTCGATGGGCGGCCCGACCTTCGGCTTTGGTGGCGGGCGCGAGGACGTGTTCGAGCCCGAGCGCGACGTCTATTGGGGCACGGAGGAGGAGTGGCTCGGCCAGACCCGCATCGACGAGGAGGCCGGGCTGACGCTGGAGAACCCGCTCGCCGCGATCCAGCACGGCCTCATCTATGTCAATCCGGAAGGGCCGGGCGGCAAGCCCAACCCGATGGGCTCGGCGCGCGACATGAAGGAGACCTTCGGTCGCATGGGCATGAACGACGAGGAGACGGTCGCGCTCACCGCCGGCGGCCATACCTTCGGCAAGGGACATGGCGCGGGCGACGCGAACAAGGTCGGCAAGGAGCCGGAGGGCGCCGACATCGCCAGCCAGGGCATCGGCTGGACCTCGACGCACGGCAGCGGCATGGGTGACGACACGATCACGTCCGGGATCGAGGGCGCGTGGACGCCCACCCCGATCAACTGGGACATGAGCTATTTCGACATGCTGCTCGACCATGACTATGAGCTGGTGAAGAGCCCCGCGGGCGCGAACCAGTATCAGCCGGTCGGCAACCCCGACGAGACGCTGGCGCCGGCCGCGCACACGCCGGGCAAGCGCGTGCCGACGATGATGACGTCCGCCGACATGGCGCTCAAGGTCGATCCCGCCTACCGCGCCATCTCCGAGAAGTTCCGCGCCGACCCGGCCTATTTCGCCGACGCCTGGGCGCGTGCCTGGTTCAAGCTGTGCCATCGCGACATGGGGCCCAAGGTCCGCCTGCTCGGGCCGGAAGTGCCGCAGGAGGACCTGCTGTGGCAGGATCCGATTCCGAAAGCCGAATATCCGCAGATCGACGCGGGTGACGTGCCGGCGCTCAAGCAGATGATCGCCAATTCGGGCCTCGAGATCGCCGAGCTGGTCACCACCGCCTGGGCGTCCGCTTCCACCTGGCGCGGCTCCGATCATCGCGGTGGCGCCAATGGCGGCCGCATCCGACTGGCGCCGCAGAAGGACTGGGCGGTCAACCAGCCCGAGCAGCTGGCGCGCGTGCTGGCGAAGTATGAGGCGATCAAGGCCGAGTTCGACGGCCAGGGCGCCAAGAAGGTCTCGATCGCCGACCTGATCGTGCTCGGCGGCTCGGTCGGTATCGAGGCCGCGGCCAAGGCGGCGGGTAAGTCGATCGAGGTGCCCTTCACCCCCGGCCGCACCGACGCCAGCCAGGAGCAGACCGACGTCGAGAACTTCGCGGTGCTGGAGCCGCGGGTCGATGGCTTCCGCAACTATCTGGAGGTCAAGTTTTCGGTGCCGACGGAGGAGCTGCTGGTCGATCGGTCGCAGCTGCTCGGCCTGTCCGCGCCGGAGATGACGGTGCTGGTCGGCGGTCTCCGCGTGCTGGGCGCCAACCACCCCAAGGCGAAGCAGCACGGCGTGTTCACCGACCGGCCGGGCGAGCTCAGGAACGACTGGTTCATCAACCTGCTCCAGATGGCGACCGCCTGGAAGCAGGTCTCGGACGAAAGCGACGAGGAGTTCGTCGGCACCGACCGCCACACGCACGAGCACAAATGGACGGCGTCGCGCACCGACCTGGTGTTCGGCTCCAACTCCCAGCTTCGCGCCATCGCGGAGGTCTATGCCTGTGACGACGCCGACGACAAGTTCGCGGCGGACTTCGTCAAGGCGTGGGTCAAGGTGATGGACGCCGACCGCTACGACGTGCGGCTCGGCGCCTGACGGTCCGCCCCGGGGGGGGCCCCCCCCCCGGGGGGGGGGGGGCCGGTAGCCCCGCGCCCCACCCCGGGGGGGGGGGGCGGGGGCCGGGGG
>CAXTWJ010000192.1:0-1019 GCA_964247925.1 uncultured Sphingomonas sp. | reverse complement strand
CGCCGCCGACACGTGCGCGGCGGACTGCGTCAAGGCGTGGGGCAAGGGGATGCACGCCGCCCGCTACGACGGGCGGCTCGGCGCCTGCCGGGCCGCCCCGGGGGCACACCGACCGGGGTCGGTGTGCCCCGATTGACGCCGGACCCTAGCCGCTGTTCCGGAGCGCGGTCGCGATCGCGTTGATCGAGAGCAGGATCCCCTCGCGGATGCGTGGGTCGCTATCGCCGGCGCGGTGGCGCTTCATTAGCTCGATCTGCAGCAGGTTCAGCGGCTCCAGATAGGGCAGGCGCAGGCGGATCGAGCTGTCCAGCTTGGGGCTCCCCTCCAGCAGCCGCGACTGGCCGGTCGCGGCGAGCAGGCCGTCATGCGCCTGGGTCCAGCCGGCGCGGACCTGCGCGAAGATCGGCCGCAAGCCCGGCTCGACCAGGTCGGCGTAGCGCGCGGCGAGCGCCATGTCGGACTTCGCCAGCACCATCTCCATGTTGGCGAGCGTCGCGGCGAACAGCGGCCAGGCCTGCGCCATCTCACGGATCAGCCCCGCATCGCCCGCCGCCAGCGCCTGACCCACGCCGTACCAGCCCGGCAGCATGGTGCGCGCCTGCGCCCAGGAGAAGACCCAGGGGATCGCGCGCAGATCCTCGATCGCGTCCGACTTCTTCCGGCTCGGCGGACGCGAGCCGATGTTGAGGTCCGCGATCTCCGCCACCGGCGTCATCTGGCGGAAGAAGGCCCGGAACCCGTCCGTGCCGTAGACGAGGTCGCGATAGGCGCGGAACGCGGTCGCCGACAGCTCGTCCATCGCCGCCGCGAACGCCTGATTTTCCGCGTTCGACAGGCGCGGCGGCTCGAGCGTGGCGAGCAGCGTCGCCGACGCCATCGCCTCCAGGTTCGCCATCGCGCCCTCGCGCGTGCCGTATTTGCCCGCGATCACCTCGCCCTGTTCGGTGATGCGGATGCGCGCGCCCACCGTGCCCGGCGGCTGCGCGCGGATCGCGGCGAAGGCGGAGCCGCCGCCGCGC
>CAXTWJ010000191.1:2008-5644 GCA_964247925.1 uncultured Sphingomonas sp. | reverse complement strand
AAGGCGCGCGGCGTCGGCGGCGGCGGCGCCCATTTCAACCTGCCCGGCGGCCCCAACGCGCGCGCGCTGTGGCAGATCGGCGCGGGCATCCTGCTGTTACTGTGGATCCTGCTCACCTCCTTTCATCCGATCGGCCAGGGCCAGCGCGGCGTGGTGACCTATTTCGGTCGCTATGCGGGGACGCTGGATCCGGGCTGGAACCTGACCTGGCCGGCGCCGATCTCGGCCGTGAGCAAGGTCGATGTCCAGAACAACCGGCTGGAGGATTTCCCGGAGGGCGGCGGCGAGAACCTGGTGCTGACGGCCGACAAGAACATCGTCGATCTCAGCTATTCGGTGCGCTGGACCATCTCCAGCCCCGAGGACTATCTGTTCCAGATCGAGAACCCGCGCAACACGGTGCGTTCCACCGCGGAAGCCGCGATGCGCGAGGCGGTGGCCAACGTCACGCTGGACGACGTGCTGACCAAGGGCCGCGCGGTCGTCGAGGCGCAGGTGCAGAACCAGATGCAGCGCATCCTGGACGGCTATCGCTCGGGCGTGCGCATCCAGGGCGTCGCGCTGAAGCAGGTGGTGCCGCCCGCCGCGATCACCAATGCCTTCAAGGACGTGACGGCGGCGTCGCAGGACGCGGTCGCCGCGCGCAACCAGGCACAGGCCTACGCCCAGCAGAAGATCGCGCTGGCGCAGGGGCAGGCGGCGGAGTTCGACAAGGTGTACGAACAGTACAGGCTTGCCCCCGAAGTGACCCGCAAGCGGCTGTATTACGAGACCATGGAGCAGGTGCTGAGCAAGTCGGACAAGACGCTCGTCGAGGCGCCGGGCGTGATGCCCTACCTGCCGCTGGACAAGGCCCGGCGCCTGCCGGAGCCGGAGGTCCAGGCGGGCGTGGCGGGGGGGACCGGCCAGTGAACGCGATCCTGCGCCACCCCCTCGCGCGCCATCCGATTGCGGTGGGCGCCGTGGCGCTCGCCGCCGCGATCATCGCCGCCAAGACCTTCGCGGTCGTGCCGGAGACGGAGCAGGCGGTGATCCTGCGTTTCGAGCAGCCGGTCGGCCAACCGGTGAACCAGTATCGCCCGGGCGAGGTGTTCGGCCGCACGGGCGCCGGGCTGATCGCGCGCATCCCGTTCGTGGACCGGCTGGTCTGGGTGTCCAAGCGCGTGCTGGACGTGGATTACGACAACCAGCAGGTGCTCTCCGAGGACCAGCTGCCCCTTGAGGTCGATGCCTATGCGCGGTTCCGCATCGTCGATCCGCTGCGCGCGGTGACGGCGACGGGTAGCGCGGGATCGACCGAGCAGAAGGTGACGGCGGCGCTGCAACCGCTGCTGGGCACGTCGATCCGCAACGAGTTGGGCAACCAGCCCTTCCAGACGCTGCTCACGCCCGAGCGCGACAAGGTGATGGACAACATCCAGAACCGGCTGCAGGCACTGGCCAAGCAATATGGCGTGCAGATCGTGGATGTGCGGATCAAGCACGCCGACCTGCCGCAGGGCAGCCCGCTGGACCGCGCGCTCAACCGCATGGCGACCGCGCGCCAGCAGCAGGCGCTGACCATCCGCGCCGAAGGCTCCAAGGACGCGCAGATCATTCGGGCGCAGGCGGACGCGGACGCGGCGAAGATCTATGCCGCGAGTTTCTCCAAGGACGCCGACTTCTACGACTTCTATCGCGCGATGCAGTCCTACAAGGTGACGTTCGGCGCCGACGGGCAGCCGCGCGATGGCCAGGGTGCGACGTCCATCATCCTGACGCCGAACAATGGGTATCTCAGACAGTTCGAAGGGCGCGGGAAATAGCGAGGCCAGTCGTCATTTCCGCGAAAGCGGAAACCCATCGCGTGCGGCTCAAACGCATCCGACGTTCGTTCTCCTGTTGCTGTCGGGAACTGGGCCTCCGCTTTGGCGGGGATGACGCGCCGGGGCATTGCAACCGGCGCCGGCCCGTCCATATTCAACGGGCATTCAGCCGTGCCATGCGATCGCGCGCAAGGTCCGGGACCAGATCTGAGAGGATATCTCCCTAGTGCGCTACGCCTACGCCATCACTTCCGCGCTGCTGCTGGGCGGCGCCACCGCCACGCTGGCGCTCAATCCCGGCACCGCGCAGGTCGCGCAGAACGAGCCGGGCGCGATCCAGGCCGCCGCGCCCAAGGCCGGCGCGCCGATGAGCTTCGCCGACATGGTCGCGAAGCTGCAGCCGGCGGTGGTCAACATCTCCACCAAGCAGACCATCGTCCGTCAACAGCAGGCCAACCCCTTCGCGGGCACGCCGTTTGGCGACCTGTTCGGGCAGATGAACGGCGGTGGCGGCTCGGGCGCGCCGGTGAAGCAGGAGGGCCAGTCGCTGGGTTCCGGCTTCATCATATCGCCTGACGGCTATGTGGTGACCAACAACCACGTCGTGGCGCCGGTGGGCCGCGCGACCGTCGACTCGATTACGGTGATCCTGCCCGACCGCAAGGAGTACACCGCCAGGCTGATCGGGCGCGACGCGGACTCAGACCTGGCGCTGCTGAAGATCAGTGCCCCGGGGCCGCTACCCTTCGTGCGCTTCGGCGATTCGACGCGGGCGCGCGTGGGCGACTGGGTGGTCGCGATCGGCAACCCGTTTGGGCTGGGTGGCACGGTGACCGCGGGGATCGTCTCCGCGCTGCACCGCGCGACGGGGCTGGGCGCGTATGACCGCTTCATCCAGACGGATGCCGCGATCAACCAGGGCAACTCTGGTGGTCCCATGTTCAACCTGAACGGCGACGTGATCGGCATCAACTCGCAGATTTTGGGCAGCCAGGCCGGCGGCAACATCGGCATCGGCTTCGCCATCCCGGCCGAGGAGGCCAAGCCCGTCATCGACACGCTGATGAAAGGGCAGAAGGTCGCGCGCGGGTATATCGGCATCGGCATCGGCGGCCCGGTCGATGACGACGTGTCCGCGGCGCTGGGCATTCCCAAGAATCAAGGCGAGCTGGTCAGTCGCGTCGAGCCGGACGGCCCCGCCGCCAAGGCCGGGCTGAAAGCGGGAGACGTGGTGACGCGGGTCAACGGCCAGGCGGTGACGCCTGATCAGACGCTGTCCTATCTGGTCGCCAATGTGCGCCCGGGGCAGACCGCGCGAATCGACGTGATCCGCAACAGCAGGTCCCAGAGCTTCACCGTCACCGCCGCGAACCGGCCGTCGGCGGAGCAGCTGGCGGCGCTGACGGGTGGTGGTGGCGACGACTTCTCGACCGATGGCGACGACGACGCCGGCACGGCGACCGCGCCGGCGGCGTCCAACGGCATCGGCCTGACCGTGCAGCCGCTCACCCCGACGATCGCGCGGCAGGTGGGCGTGGACTCGACGGTGCAGGGCGTGGTGGTCGCGCAGGTCGATCAGTCGAGCGACGCCGCCCAGAAGCTCAAGCGTGGTGACGTGGTGCAGGCGGTCAACGGCACGCCGGTTCGCACGGCGGCCGAGCTGGCGATGGCGGTGTCGCAGGCCAAGGCGGCGGGGAGACCGCAGGTGCTGCTGCTGGTGGCGCGCGGCAAGCAGGTCAGCGGCTTCGTTCCGGTGAAGATCGGGAAGTCGTAACCGCCCACGGCAGGTGAAGAACAGGGCCGGGGCGGCGACCCGAGGGGCGGGCCCGGT
>CAXTWJ010000191.1:0-1998 GCA_964247925.1 uncultured Sphingomonas sp. | reverse complement strand
GCTCAGACCTGAGCGACGGCCCTGTTCTTGTCCTCACCCCGGCATCGAGCCGGGGACTCGCTATGCTGATCGCGCAGGGCAGCGGGACCGTGGCTCATCCGGGGTGACGAAGTTTCGAGCGTGACGTCGCCTTCACTTGGCGTCTCCGCGCGCAGCCCCTATCCCGCCTTCACGGAGGGATCACGCATGGACGGCATCTTCATCGGCGCGGGCGAAGGGGGCAGGGACCCGCAGGTGCTGCCGCTGGCGCGGGCGAACCGGCACGGGCTGATCGCGGGCGCGACGGGCACGGGCAAGACCGTGACGCTGCAGACCATGGTGGAGGGCCTGTCCAGGGCGGGCGTCGCCTGCTTCGTCGCGGACGTGAAGGGCGACCTGTCGGGCCTCGCCATGCCCGGATCGCCGGCCGCCAAGACGCACGCCGCCTTCGCCGCGCGCGCCGCCGAGATCGGCGACACGGGCTGGGCCTATGCCGACACGCCCGTCCAGTTCTGGGACCTGTATGGCGAGCAGGGGCATCCCGTGCGCGCCACGGTCAGCGAGATGGGGCCGCTGCTGCTCAGCCGGCTGATGAACCTGACCGACGTGCAGGCGGGCGTGCTCGACATCGCCTTCCATCTCGCCGACCAGGAGCAGCTGCTGCTGCTCGACCTGGACGACCTGCAGGCGATGCTGGGTCATTGCGCGGATCGGGCCAAGGAACTGACGACGCAGTACGGCAATGTGTCGCGTCAATCGGTCGGCGCGATCCAGCGCGCGCTGCTGCAGCTGCGCACGCAGGGCGCGGAGCATTTCTTCGGCGAGCCGGCGCTGGACGTCCACGACCTGTTCGGCACCGATGACCGCGGGCGCGGGCTGGTCAATGTGCTCGCCGCCGACAAGCTGATGGCGGCGCCCAAGCTGTACGCCACCTTCCTGCTGTGGTTGCTGTCCGAGCTGTTCGAGGCGTTGCCGGAGGTGGGCGATGTGGACAGGCCCAAGCTGGTCTTCTTCTTCGACGAGGCACATCTGCTGTTCGAGGATGCACCAGACGCGCTGCTCGACAAGGTGGAACAGGTCGTCCGCCTGATCCGGTCAAAGGGCGTGGGCGTGTTCTTCGTCACGCAGAACCCGCTCGACATCCCGGACAAGGTGGCGGGGCAGCTGGGGCACCGCGTCCAGCACGCGCTGCGCGCCTTCACCCCGCGCGACCAGGCGGCGGTGCGCGCGGCGGCGACAACGTTCCGCGCCAACCCCGGCGTCGATGTGGAGACCGCGATCACGCAGCTGAAGGTGGGCGAGGCGCTGGTCTCGCTGCTCCAGCCCGACGGCGCGCCGTCGCCGGTCGAGCGCACGCTGATCGCGCCACCGGGAACGCGGGTCGGGCCGGTGACGCCCGACGAGCGCCGGGTGCTGATCGGCGCGGACGCGGTCGGCGCGAAATACGACCAGGCGATCGACCGGCAGTCGGCGGAGGAGATGCTCGCCGCCAAGTCGCAGGAGGCGAGCGCGGCGGCGACCGAGCAGCAGGCGAACGATGCCGACACGAAGGCCGCGGCGGCGCAGGCGAAGGTGGACGCGCGCACGGCGGCGTCGGCGCAGCGCGATGCGCTCCGGCGGGTCAGCTATCGCCAGCCCGCCTCGACGCTGGACGCGGTGGTCGCCTCCGCCGCGCGCTCGGCGAGCTCGTCGATGGGGCGACAGGTCGCCAACGCGATCGGGCGCGAGGTGTTCGGCTCGGGTTCGCGGCGGTCCTCCTCGGCGGCGGGGAGCATCGGCGCGGCGCTGGTCCGCGGCGTACTGGGCGGGCTGTTCCGGGGACGCTGACGGGCGTAGGGTCGGTGCGAAGGAGCTGCCCATGTCCCTCGATCTTGCTACCGATGGCGCCTGGATCGATGACGCCGGGCTGGACGAAGTGGTCCAGCTGCGCCGCGCCATCCATGCCGAGCCGGAGGTGGGGCTGCACTGCCCGCTGACGACGGCCAAGGCCAAGGCGGCGCTGGCCGGGCTGCCGCTGGA
>CAXTWJ010000190.1:4954-5646 GCA_964247925.1 uncultured Sphingomonas sp. | reverse complement strand
CCCCAGTCACCCCCGACCGCCAGGTTCAGGATCAGCCGGTAGGGCCGGGTGAAGGGCCAGGCGCCATGCCCCTCGCCCGTGTCGGTCACGCGCATATAGCCGCGCCCGTCCACCCCGATCGTGATCGCATGCGGTTGCCAGTCCAACTGGTAACGGTGAAACGCGGTGCAGCTGGTCGGCACCGTCACCTGCGCGCCGCGCTGCGTGCCGAGCCGGTGATTGTAGGTGCCGCTGTGCAGCGTGCCGTGGATCACCGTCGGATCCCAGCTGACCATCTCCATCACGTCGATCTCGCCCTCGTCGGGCCAGCTGCCGGTCGCGGGCAGCAGCCAGGCGGCGGGCCACATTCCGCGCCCGCACGGGACGCGCGCGCGGATTTCGTAGAAGCCATAGCCGAGCGCCCGCCGGCTCACGAGCTTGGCGGAGGTGTAGTCCTGCCCGCCCGCGTCGGGCGCCCTCGCCCGTTCGCGCCGCGCCTCGATCACCAGCGCGCCGCGCTCGACGCGGGCGTTGGCGGGGCCGTAATATTGCCGCTCGTGGTTGGGCCAGCCCTCCCGGTTGCGCGACAGGTCGAACCGCCACACCCGTCCGTCCACCGCCGGCGCGGCGAACTCGTCGGCGAAGCTGGGGCGCGTCACCGGCGCCCGCATTGGCACATCGACGCCGTAATTGGTCGCGCCAAGCTGGGCGAG
>CAXTWJ010000190.1:0-4944 GCA_964247925.1 uncultured Sphingomonas sp. | reverse complement strand
ATCATGCCGGGCACCGCGCGCCCGGCGTCGCCGGCGCGATTCGGATGTCGGCGATCGACAGGGTCAATCGGGCGGCCGTACCCAGCGTGAACGGCCGCGCCACATGCGCCGCGTCCAGCCCCGCGAGGCAGCGGAGCGGCACGGCCAGCGTCTGCCAGCTGCCCACCGGCGCGCCGTTCAGCGTGGACGTGATCGCCAGCCCGGCCGATCCGACGCCCAGCGTCACCGGCCCTGTGGGTCGCGCGTCCACGCGATAGGCGAAGAACAAGGCCGACTCGGCAATACCCCGGACATCGACTGGCCGGTCGGCGACCACCCGCAGCTCGGCGGCCCGGGCCCCTGTCCAGGTCAGCCGGCGCGCGTCTTCCTGCGCGTCGTGATCGACGCCGGCGACGGACAACGCGCCGCTGGCGCTTCGCCCGCTGTTGCCGGTCACGGTCCGCGCGTCCGGGCCTTCGGCCAGCGCCAGCGCCCAGCCGTCGGGCACCCGGCCGCGCGCGAAGATCGCGCCCAGCACGCCCGCGTCCAGCCCGGCGGGCCGCGTCTCGTCCAGCCGCGGCACCGTCACCCGGCTCGCATAGGTCAGGCCGTAGCCGAACGGGAACAGCGGGTCGTAGCCCCGGTCGCGCCGGTTCAGGCCATACTGGTCCGGGCGCTTCGGCCAGGAAAAGCTCAGCCGCCCCCGGAAATCGTCACCGGTCGCCCGGAACAGCATATCGGCGACGCCGCCGCCCTCGCTGCCCGGCAGGAACGCCGCCACGAACGCGTCCGCCGCGTTCAGCTCCGCGTTGACCCAGAGCGGTCGGCCCGACAGGAACACCGCGACTACGGGCACGCCGGCCGCCTTCAGCGACCGCAGCAAGGCCAGATCGCGCTTGTCGCCGGGTGAATATTCCAGCGTCGGCCGATCGCCCATGAACTCGGCATAGGGCTGTTCGCCGAACACCACGATCGCCGCGTCGGGCCGCTTGGTGAACCGGCCGTCGGGAGCATAGGTCGCGGTCCCGCCCGCCGCGCGCACCTGCTGCTCGATGCCGTGCCAGATCGAGGTGGCGTTGGGCAGCGCGCTGTTGGGCACGCCCGTTCCCTGCCAGGTGATCGACCAGCCGCCAGCCTGTTGCGCCAGGCTGTCCGCCGCCGTGCCCGCGACCAGGATCGTGCCGCCGGGCTTGAGCGGCAGCAGGCCACCATTGTTCTTGAGCAGCACCAGCGACTCGCGCACCGCCTGGCGCGCCACGGCCTTGTTGATGGCCGAGCCGAGGCGGTCGAAATGCCCCGCCAGCGGTCGGCTGGATGGCCGCCCCGCCTCGAACGCGCCCGCCCAGATCTTGACACGCAGGATGCGCCGCACCGCGTCGTCGAGGCGCGCCGCCGGGATTTCGCCGGACCTGACCTGCGCCAGCGTGTTGGCGTACAGCTTCTTCCAGTCGCCCGAGATCATGAACATGTCCATGCCCGCATCGACCGCGGCGGCGCAGCTCTCGACCGAGCAGCCCGGCAGGGTGGCATAGGCGTTCCAGTCGCTGACCACGAACCCCGGAAAGTGCCAGCGTTCCTTGAGCACGCCGGTGATCAGGCTCTGGTTGCCCGTCATCTTGGCGCCCTTCCAGCTGGAGAAGCTGGCCATCACGATCAGCGCGCCGGCTTCCAGCGCCGGCGGATAGCCCGCGGCATGGACGTCGCGCAGCGTCGCCTCGCTGACGAGAGTGTTGCCCTGATCCCTGCCTCCCGTGCCGCCGTCACCGACCCAGTGCTTCACGTTCGCGAGCAGGTGGCCATCGCGCAGGTACTCCGGCGAGCCGACCCGGCCCTGCAACCCGGTGACCACCCGCCCGGCAAAGCTGGCGACCACGGCCGGGTCTTCCGAGTAGCTCTCATAGGTGCGGCCCCAGCGGTCGTCCTGCACCACCGCCACCGTTGGCGCAAAGCTCCAGTCCTGACCCGCGATCCGCGTCTCCTCCGCCGTGACCCGCCCGATCCGCTCCATCAGCGCGGGGTCGCGCGCGGCGCCCAGGCCGATATTGTGCGGGAAGAGCGTGGCGCCGGGCACGTTGTTGTTGCCGTGGACCGCGTCCGTGCCCCAGATCACCGGGATCGCGGGTCGCCCGTCGCTGCGCTGCATGGAAGCGTCGTAGAACGCGTCGGCGAGCTGCAGCCACTTGGACGCGGGCGCGAAGTCGTCACCGTACGGGCCCGAATTGCCGCCGTTCAGCACCGCGCCGAGCTTGAAAACCTTCAGGTCAGCGGGCGTCACGGAGGCGATGTCGGGCTGGATCAGCTGGCCGACCTTGTCCTCCAGCGACATCCGCGACATCAGCGCCGCGATGCGCGCCTCGACCTTCGGATCGAGCCGCGGGCGGGTAGCCACGGTCGGCCAGTTCGACGGCTGCGCCACCTGCGCGACCGCCCCGGCGATCGCCATCGTCGCCAGCAGCGCCGCCCCCAGTGCCCCGATCGTTCTCATGCCGCCTCCCCCAATCCTTGCCGGAGGATGCCACGACGGCGGAGGGGCGGCAACGAAAATTGTGAACGTTCACATGATCAAGGATAGTGCTGCAGCGTCTGCCGGATCGCGCCGGGTGCGGCGGCGGCGCCGACATCGTTCACGACGTGCTCTATCCGCCCCTTGCCACCGCCCAGCGAGATGGTGGTCACGCTGTCGAACCGGACGCCCGGCGCGCGCGGCGCCTCCACCGCGCTCTGCAGCACGATGCGAGGATCGGCGGTGAAGTTGGCGTAGATGCCCATGCCCACCGCCTCGTGGTTCCGGACATCATCGGCCACCTTGTACGCCGCCCAGCCCCGCGGCGAGTCGGCGCGCCACGCCGCCTGGCTCGGCGGGTCATAGGGCAACTCGTTCTGAAAGAAGAAGGTCCGGCCCCGCTCGCCACGCCACAGTACGTTGTGGCGTTGGAAATGCTCCACGAACAGGCCGTACATCGTCACGTCGTCGCCGTTGACGATCAGCCCCTCGCCGCCCGTGCTCTCCGCCCAGCCGACATGGACGCGGCCGCCCTCGCGGTCGCCATGATCCGCGCGCCAGATCCACAGGTGATCGCCGATGACGCCGCGGCTGTTGATCCGCAACGCCGCCTGCGCCTTGCCCACCGCCGCGCCGCCGACGCGGAAGAACAGGTCGGCGAGCAGCGTCGGGTCGGCGCGGTGGTCGCGGCCGGAGCCCGGCGGGCCGACCTCGACCAGCACGGCCGACTCGATCGGCCCCGCATCGACCAGCAGCCCCGCGACGGTGACGCCGGCCACGTCCGCGATCGTCAGCGCCGCCGTGCCGGCTTGCGCGAGCAGGGTCGCCATCCCCAGCCCCAGCACCACCGTGCCGGCGCGCGCGACCCGGATCGGCTCGGCCAGCCGGTACACGCCGGGCGTCAGCAGCAGGTGCCGTCCCGTCGCCCGCGCGGCGGTGATGTGACCGCCCGGGGTCGCGGGGGTGGCGAGCAGAAACGGTCGAGCGGGATGGTCGTCCCCGCGGGCGCGCCGCCCGTCCAGCTCGGGCCGCCGGCGTCGCGGCGGAGCGCGGGCACGAACACGCCCCACCCGCCACCCGGGTCCACGCACAGGAACGGCTTCTCGCGCATCAGCGGCACGGTGGGTCGGGCCGTACAGGGCGGCTCGGGAAAGCTGGTCGCGGGCGCGCCGTCAACGCCGGCGAACACCATGTTGCAGTTCGCGCCCCGCCACCCGCCCAGCGCGGACGAGCGCGTGAACCATTGCTGCTGCGAACCCGACCGCACCGTGCCCGCGATCCGACAGTCGGCCATGAACCCGCCACTCGACCAGCCGCCATCGTCGAGCAGCAGGTCGCCCGCCAGATCGACGCGGCGGTAGGGCGCGGCCTGCGACACCGCCCAGCGGTCGCGTCCGTCGGGCGGCCGCACGGCCAGGTTCTCGACGCCCCGCCAGAAGTTGACCAGCGCCATGCCCCCGGCCCAGTCCGCCTCGCAATGGACATGGCCGTGGATCGCCACGTCGCCCGGCAGCCGGCCCAGTCCGGCGACCGTGGCGAAGAAGCCGACATTCACGTCGAGCGCGTACCGCCCCGGCTTGAACAGGATCGCATGGCGCCGGTCGGTCCAGTGCGCGCGTTCCTGGCGGGCGAAGATTGCGTCGAGCCGGCGCTGGACGGCGGCGGCGGGCATCGCCGGGTCGACCACCAGCACGTTCGGGCCGAGGTCGGGGAGCGGCGTCGCGCGCCCGGCGCCGACCAGGCCGGTGCCGGCCAGCCCGGCCATCACCAGACGACGATCGAAACCAGTGCCCATGACCGTCCGCCTACCCCTGCCCGTCGCGCCGCGCAAAGGCGGAGCGCCCCGGCGCACTGCGGACGACGCCTGGATGTCGGTGATCCGCCGTTCGCTAGCCGGCAGCAGCGTCAGCTCGCGCCAGTCGAGCTCCTCCTGAAGAAGGTAGAAGTCGTCGATACCGACCGTCTCGTCGTCGCGCAGCCCGTCAAGAGCGACCCGCTGCGCGCGACGATCGACAGCCCCAGCGCGCCATGACGCTGCAGCGCCGTCGCCGCGTCGTCGTCGGCTGCCGCGACCTGTTTCAGCGCGTACAGGCGCCGCAGCTCGGCGACATCGCTCGGCCGTCTCGTCTCGCACCCGGTCCAGCGCGACGCCGACCAGCACGCCTCGCGCCGCCGCCATCGCGCGGTCACCGTCCTCCATCCGATCGACGCCGAGCGCCCGGATCAGCCAGGGCAGGGTTAGCCCCTGCACGACCAGCGTCGCCAGCACCACGGCAAAGGCGGTCAACACCACGAGGTCGCGCTGCGGAAAGGACGGGGGCAGCGCGAAGGCGGTGGCGAGCGACACCAGCCCGCGCATCCCGCTCCACCCCACCACCACGCCCTGCCCGAACGTCGTGGCGACAGGTCGCCGCGCCGGCGCGGGGAGCGCCCCGCCCGCCGGGTCCACCGCAGCGTTCCCC
>CAXTWJ010000189.1:0-5646 GCA_964247925.1 uncultured Sphingomonas sp. | reverse complement strand
GCCATGTGTCGGTGCCGGCGGGTCACGCCTTGGTCGCCGGCCACCAAATACAGGCCATCCTGCGCCGCCACGACGAACAGCGCCGCGCCATCCCCTTCCGCAACGAACGGTTTCGTACCGGTCAGCCGTCCGCCGGCGACGATCGTCGCGCGCGGCGCCGTGCCACGGATCGGCCCCTCCTCGATCGCCAGCGTCGCGACGGCGTCGCCCGCGGCGATCCGTCGTTCCCCAGCGCGATGGCGGTCGCCGCGACCGCCGTGGACGCGATCGGCGAGGCGACGAGGTTGCGGCCGAGCTGCTCGACGACCAGCCCTAGCGACAGATACCCGAACGCCGAACCGCCATGCTGCTCGGGCACGACGATCCCCGCCCAGCCCATCTCGCCGATCGCGCTCCAGGCCTGCGGATCGAACCGCGCCGGCGGCGACGCGGCACGCATCCGGCGAAAGGCGGTGACCGGCGCCTCGTTGTCCGCCCATTCGCGCGCCATGTCGCGCAGCATCACCTGTTCGTCGTTGAGAGCCGCCATCGTTCAATCCCTTCGGAAAGCCGGCGGGAGGGCGGGCATCGCCCGCCCCCCGCCTCGCCCTCTCCAAACCCTATTGGTGGTCCAGCATCCCGAGGATGCGCTTGGCGATCACGTTGTTCTGGATCTCGGTCGAGCCGCCATAGATCGACACCGCCTTGCCCCACAGCCAGGTGCGCGTCTGGGTCAGCTCGGCGTCAGTGAAGCCCTCGCCTTCCCATCCCAGCCCGTTCATGCCCATGATCTCGATGCCCAGCTCGGCGCGTTCCTGCGTCACGCGCGCGCCGACGTTCTTCATGATGGAGGTCGCGGCCGACGGACCCTGATTGGATTTGGCCTCCAGCGCCGCGCGACGGAGCGTCAGCTGAAAGGCCCGCGCGTCCATGTCGTGACGCACGATGCGCATCCGGAGGTCGCTGTCGTTGAGCCGCCCCTGCGCGTCCGTGCCGCGATACCGCTTCGCCAGCGCCGGCACCGTCTCGCCCGCGTTCATCCGCGCGGTGGAGCCCCCCGACGACAGCGAGTTGCGCTCGTGCTGGAGCAGCCGCGTCCCGATCTCCCAGCCCTGCCCCTCGCGCCCGACCAGATTCTCCTTGGGCACGCGCACGTTCGTGAAGAACGTTTCGCAGAAGGGCGACTGGCCGCTGATGAGCTTGATCGGCCTGACCTCGACGCCATCGGCGTGCATGTCGTCGATCAGCAGAAAGCTGATGCCCGCGTGCTTCTGCGTCTTGTCCGTACGCACGAGGCAGAAGCATTTGTCCGCCCACTGCCCGCCGCTGGTCCAGGTCTTCTGGCCGTTGACGATGTAGTGGTCCCCCTGGTCCTCGGCGAAGCACTGCAGGTTGGCAAGGTCGGAGCCGGCGTTGGGCTCGGAATAGCCCTGGCACCAACGCACCGCGCCGGTGGCGATGTCGGGAATGTACCGCTTCTTCTGTTCCTCGGTGCCGTATTCCAGCAGCGTCGGCCCGAACATCATCACGCCCATGCCGCCGATCGGATTGTAGGCGCCCGCGCGCGCGAGTTCATCGTTCAGCACTCGCGCCTGCGCCTGGGAGAGGCCGCCGCCGCCATACTCCTTCGGCCAGGTGGGCACGCCCCAGCCCTTGTTTCCCATCGCGATCCGCCATCGCTCCTGATCGGCGGTCGGCTCGATCCCGCCTTCGATCGCGGAGGCCGAATTGTCGGTGCCGCGCAGCGACGCGGGGAAGCTGTCCGCGATCCAGGCGCGCGCCTCTTCGCGGAAATCGGCATGGGGGTCGGGGGCGGTCGCCATGGCTGAAGCCGATCGAATCTGAAGAACGGGTATGCCCATGGCACGGAATGGTCGTCGCGCAAAGCGTCGACGCGCATCTTCGCCCTGTCGCGCGCGGCGCTGGCGTGGCAGACGGCGGCCATGCGAGTGCGCGCGTGATCCGTTCCCTGCCCCGCACCATCCCGATGGTGGTCGCCGCCGCCTCCATTGACGTGATCGGCTGCGGTCTGGTCACGCCCGTGCTGCCGTCTCTGATCGCGCATCTGGGCCGACTCGACCTCCCCGCCGCGACACGGGTGGGCGGCTGGGTGGTCGCCACCTTCGCGCTGGCGCAGTTCGTCGCCGGGCCGGTGCGCGGCAATCTGAGCGACCACCTTGACCGTCGGCCCGTGCCGATCGCGCGCATGACCTGTTTCGCCGTCGACGACGCGGTTCAGGCCGCAGCCCCTGCGCTAGCGCGGCTGTTCGTCGGCCGCGCGATCGCCGGCATTGCCGGCGCCGTCCATGGCCGGCCGGTGCCGTCATGGCGGATGCCCATGGTCGATGCGAGGAGGCAAGGCGCGTCGCAGGGCGGCATCGGCGCCATGGAGTCGGTCGCCACCGTGATCGGCCCATTGCTGGCCACGCGGTCGCTGGCCCGGAACGCGTCGGATAATCTCGATGGTGCCGCGTTCGCGGTCGCCGCCGTGCTGGTGATCGCGTTGGCGGTCCGGCCGCCTATTGCGAAGGAACACGCATGACCAGCCTCGCCCAGATCATCGCCGGCCTCGATCGGCGGGAGGATGGCTGGCACGGCACGATCCCCGACACTTGGTTGCAGGGCCGAACCGCCTATGGTGGCCTGTCCGCCGCGCTAGCGCTGCACGCGGCACAGGCGTCGGACACCGACCTGCCGCCGCTCCGCTCCGCCCAGGTCAGCTTCATCGGCCCGCTGGCGGGCGAGGTGGTGATCCGCGCGCAACGGCTGCGGCGCGGGCGCAACGCGGCGTGGATGCAGGCGGACGTGGAGAGCGGGGCGGGGCTGGGATTGCGCGCCACCTTTATCTTCATGGGACCGGTCCCGAGCACGATCGAGCATCACGCGGGCGCAGCTCCGGACTTTCCTCGACCGGGCCCGGGCGCGCAGACCTTTCGCGGGATCAAGGCCGTCACCTTCACGCAGCATTTCGAGATGCTGGACTTGCGGGACGGTTCGACCGGCCCCGCCGAGTGGCTGCGCTGGGCCCGACTGAACGAGCGCGACGGTCTTGATCCCACGGTGGAGCTGGTCGCGGTGGCGGACTGCCTGCCGCCCTCCGCGCTCAAGCTGTTCGGTGCCCCGGCGCCGGTCAGCTCGATGACATGGCTGCTCAACCTGCTCGACACGCCGCGCACCGAGGATGGCTGGTGGCTGCTGCGCGCCGACACGGACCATGTCAGCGCCGGCGCGTCGAGCCAGCGCATGGCGATCTGGAATGCCGCGGGCGAGCCGGTGGGAGAGCAGATGCAGAGCGTGGCGGTGTTCGCCTGACACAGTTTGCGACACTTCGCCCGACCGGCGACATACCACTGCGACACGGGGCGGCGAGACAGGGGCGATCAGTTGGAGGAACTGCCATGAAGACCGCACTCGTCGCACTCGCCGCCGCCCTGACCGCCGCGACCGGCGTCGCCGTCGCGCAGGACACGGGCGCCCAAAGCACGGGAGCTGGACCCCGCTCGCCGATGATGCGCGCCGACCTGAACGGCGACGGCGTGATCACGCGGCAGGAGATGATGGACGAGGCGGGTCGTCGCTTCGACCGGCTCGACGCCAACCATGACGGCAAGCTGGACGCGACCGAACTGGCGTCGATGCGCGGCGGCCGCGGCTACGGTCGGATGGGCGGCGACATGCCCCCGCCGCCCCCGCCGGCGGGTGCGCCCCGGCCGCAGAACTGAGCGGGTGGTTGGGGCGGCCGGCGTGACGGACACGCCCCACCTGCTGCTCGTCGATGACGAGCGCTCGATTCGCGAGCCGCTGGCGCAATACCTGACGCGTCAGGGCTTTCGCGTGACGCAGGCGGGCGACGCGGCGGCGGCGCGCACGCGGCTCGCCGCATACGCCATCGACCTGGTCATCCTCGACGTGATGATGCCCGGCGAGGATGGATTGAGCCTGTGTCGGCACATCCGGGCAACGGGCGAGCTGCCCGTGATCCTGCTCACCGCGCGCGCGGAGGAGACCGACCGGATCGTCGGTCTGGAGATGGGCGCGGACGACTATGTCGTGAAGCCGTTCTCGCCGCGCGAGCTGGCAACCCGCGCGCGCGTGATCCTGCGCCGCGCGGCGGCGGGGGGAGCGCGCCAGCACGCACCCGACAGCGGAGCTTACGCCTTCGCGGGCTGGGTGCTGAAATCGGGCGAGCGCGCGCTGGTGGATCGCGAGGGCGTGTCCGTCCCGCTCTCGACGGGCGAGTACAACCTGCTGCTCGCGCTGGTCACGCGCCCGCGTCAGGTGCTCACCCGCGACCAGCTGCTCGACCTGACGCAGGGACGCGAGGCGGCGGCGTTCGACCGCGCGATCGACAACCAGGTCAGCCGCCTGCGCAAGAAGATCGAAGCGGACCCGCGCGCGCCGGAGCTGATCAAGACGGTCTGGGGTGGCGGCTATACGCTGGCCGCCGAGGTCACCAGACTGTGAGGCTGTGGCCGCGCAACCTCGCCGGGCAGATGGCGTTGCTGATCGCGCTGGCGCTGTTCGCGGCGCAGGCGGTCAATTTCGCATTGATCCTCCACGATCGGGCGCAGTTCCGCCTCGCCCAGGCGACCGGCCCGGTGGCCACGCGCCTCGCCGACGCCCTGGAACGGGAGTCGCGAGGTGAGCGCGCCATCCTGCGGGATCGAGGCCGGATCAGGCGCGTCCCGGCCAACCCCGTCCCGGTCGCCTCGTTGCAACGTCACCCGGAGGTCGCGGCCGAACTGAAACGCCAGCTTGCCGAACTGGGCGTGGCGGTGGGGCGGATCGACACGGTGGTGCAACCTCATGCCGACCTCAGCGCCGATCCGGTCGAGCGGCTCGAGGTCCAACGCGCCGGCAAACGGCCGATCGCGATGCTGCTGATCGCCGTGGAGCAGCCGGGGCGCGGCTGGTTGACCATTCGATCGCCCTGGCCGGAGGCTGGATCGCACCTGCTGCTGACGCTGCTGGCGCAGACGCTGATCCTGTATGCGGTGGTGCTGCTGCCAGTGCTGTGGATCGTGCGGAGATTATCGCGGCCCTTGCGCGATCTGACGCGCGCCGCCGAGCGGTTCGGGCCGGGCGAGCCCGAGGCTCCGCTCGCCGTCACCGGCCCGGCAGACGTCGCGGCGCTGGTCGCGGCCTTTAACGCGCTGCGGCGGCGCGTCACGGCCATGCTGGACGAGAAGGACCGGATGCTTGGCGCGATCGGCCATGACCTGCGCACGCCGCTTGCGGCGCTGCGCGTCCGCATCGAATCGGTCGAGGATGAGGCGGATCGCGCGCGCATGGCGGACACCGTGATGGAGATGGACCGGACGCTCGACGACATCCTGTCGCTCGCCCGCGTCGGCCGGCCCAGCGAGGCGCCGGTCGAGGTCGATTTGGCGGCGCTGGTCGATGCGGTGGTGGAGGATTTTCGCGACCTCGGCCATCGCGTCACCCTGGCCGACGCGCCGCGCCTGCCGCTCAGGCTCCGGCCGGGGTTGATGCGCCGCGCCGTCCGCAACCTCATCGAGAACGCGGTCAAATATGGCGGCGGGGCAGCCGTGCGGATCGAGGCGAGCGCCCGCGAAGTGCTGATCGTCGTGGCGGATGATGGCCCCGGCATCCCCCGCGACCGGCTCGTCGCCGATCACCAGATCACCTTCAGGACCCGCGACGGCG
>CAXTWJ010000188.1:0-5650 GCA_964247925.1 uncultured Sphingomonas sp. | reverse complement strand
TGCCACAGGCCCCAGGCGATCAGGCCGAGGAAGCTGGCGATGAACAGGTAGGTCGGCAGCGAGAACAGCCAGCCGGCCTCTCGTGTCCCCCGAAAGTTCGCGACCGCGACCAGCGCCAGGATGCCGACGCACAACGGCAGCGTCCAGGGCTGGAGCGACGGCACCGACGAGGTCAGCGCGCCGACGCCGGCCGAGATGCCGACCGCGACATTGAGCACATAGTCGATCATCAGCGCCGCCACCGCGAGCAACGCCGCGCCGGTGCCGAGGTTCTCCTTGGCGACCGTATAGACGCCACCATTGTGCGGATAGGCGACGATGGTCTGCCGGTAGGAGAAATAGAGCACGACCAGCAGCGCCATCACCGGCGCCAGTACCCAGCCGATCCAGTCCAGCCCCGCCGCGCCGAGCGGGATCAGGATGGTGAGCGCCGCCTCCGGCCCATAGGAGGACGAGCCGAGGCCATCGAGCCCCATCGCGGGGACGGCCGCGACCCAGCCGATCTTCTGGTCGCCTCCCTCCCGATTGGCGAGGCGGCGGCCGAGGAGCAGATCGAGCATCTTCATTGCCCGATCGAACGGTTCGCCCGCGAAATGGTGCCTTTACGGTCGGCGACCTAACGTGCATCGGCTCGGCGATGGAACAGGACATGATGCAGGCCGCGGTGCTGGTGGCATCCGGACGGATGGAACTGGCGCGCGTGCCGGTGCCCCGGCCCGGACCGAAGGAAGTGCGCGTGCGGCTGGAGGGCTGCGGCGTGTGCGCGTCCAATGTCGAGCCGTTCGAGGGCCAGCCCTGGTCGCAGTTCCCCGGCGATGCCGGCGGGCTGGGGCATGAAGGCTGGGGCGTGGTCGATGCGATCGGCGAGGGCGTGACGGAGGTCGCGGTCGGCGACCGGGTCGCGACGCTGTCGGGCAAGAGCTTCGCCGGGCACGACATCGCGCGCGCGGACATGGTCGTGCGCCTGCCCGAGACGTTGGCGGGCCAGCCCTTCCCCGGCGAGCCGCTGGGCTGCGCGATGAACATCTTCCGCCGCTCGGACGTGCGCGCGGGGCAATGGGTCGCGATCGTCGGCATCGGCTTCCTGGGCGCGGTGCTCACGCGGCTGGCGACGGAGGCGGGCGCGACGGTGATCGCGATCTCGCGGCGCGAGGAGTCGCTCGATCTTGCGCGGCGTTACGGCGCGACCGAGACCATCCCCATGCACGACCACCACGGCATCATCGCCGGGGTGCGGCGGCTGACGGCCGAGCGCGGCTGCGAACGGGTAATCGAGGCGGTCGGCAAGCAGTGGCCGCTCGATCTGGCCGGCGAACTGGTGGCGGACGGCGGCAAGCTGATCGTCGCGGGCTATCACCAGGACGGGCCGCGGCAGGTATCGATGCAGATGTGGAACTGGAAGGGCATCGACGTGGTCAACGCGCACGAACGCGATCCGGCCGTGCAGATGCAGGGGCTGCGCGAGGCGGTGGACGCGGTCGCGACCGGGCGTGTCGAGCTTGGCCCCCTGCTGACGCATCGCTATCCGCTCGCGCGCGTGGCCGAGGCGATCGAGGCGACGCGCGACAAGCCCGCGGGGTTCGTGAAGGCGGTGATCGAGTATGCTTCCCTCTCCCCTTCAGGGGGGTTCCGGGCTAGTCATGCCCCCGACATGACCTCAACAGCGCGGGGCGCTGTTGACCCGGAACTGGTGCCGAGCGAAGCGATGGCGGGAGAGGGGCAGTGACGGACGGCGGCCCGCTGCCTCTCTCCCCGGCCCTTTCCCCAGAAGGGGAGAGGGAAAGGAAGAGAGTCGGCTTTCTCGGCACCGGATGGATCGGTCGGCATCGCATGGCCGCCATGCTGGCCACCGGCGCGGTCGAGGCGGTCGCGGTCGCCGACCCCTCCCCCGAGATGGTCACGCAAGCGCTGAAGCTCTCGCCCGACGCCACTGTCGTGGACGACCTCGACGCGCTGCTCGCGCTCGACCTCGACGGGATCGTGATCGCCACCCCGTCGGCGCTCCACGCCGCGCAGTCGATCCGCGCGCTGGATGCCGGCGTCGCGGTGTTCTGCCAGAAACCGCTGGGCCGCGACGCCGCGGAGGCCGCCCGCGTGGTGGAAGCGGCGCGGCGCGCGGACCGGCTGCTCTCTGTCGATTTCTCGTACCGCTACACGGCCGGGATGCAGGCGATCGTGCCGCTGATCCGCGACGGCGCGCTGGGCGAGGTGTTCGCGGTCGATCTGACGTTTCACAACGCCTATGGCCCCGACAAGCCATGGTTCTACGACCGCGCCCAGTCGGGCGGCGGGTGCGTCATGGATCTGGGCGTGCATCTGGTCGATCTGGCGCTGTGGGCACTCGGCTTCCCGGCGATCGACGGCGCGGTCGCGGCCGAGCTGCGTGCGGGCGGCCAGCCGCTGTCGGCCGGGTCGGACGAGGTCGAGGATTATGCGATCGCGCAGTTCCGGCTCGCGAACGGCACGGCGGTGCGCCTCACCTGCTCCTGGCGGCTGCAGGCCGGGCAGGACGCGGTGATCGAGGCGGCGTTCTATGGCACGGGCGGCGGCGCGGCGCTGCGCAACGTCGGCGGCAGCTTCTACGATTTCACCGCCGAGCGGTTCGCCGGCACCAGCCGCGAAACCCTGTCGGCGGGGGACGCGGAATGGGGCGGCCGCGCCGGCGCGGACTGGGCGCGGCGGCTGGCGGCGGGCGAGCGGTTCGACCCGGCGGCCGAGCAGCTGGTCGCGGTCGCGCGGACGCTGGACGTGATCTACGCCGGCTGACCCACGTCAAGGCGCCCCCGCCCGCCACGCTCTACGCCCGTCCTGACGGAGGGGCGTGACGTGGAGTTGTGGGGCGGGTTCGAATGTACGGTCAACCGCGTCGGCGACCGCTATCGCGACCAGCTTCGCCTGACCGGTCATCATGATCGGCTCGACGACCTCGCGCGGGCGGCGGCGCTGGGGATCACCGCGCTGCGCTTCCCCGTGCTGTGGGAACGGGTCGCGCCCGACGACCGCGACCCCGACTGGGCGTGGTCGGACAGGGGGCTGCGGTTGCTCGGCGAGCAAGGCATCCGGCCCATCATCGGCCTGCTCCATCATGGCAGCGGGCCGGCGCATACCAGCCTGGTCGCGGACGACTTCCCGGCGAAGTTCACCGCCTATGCGGCGGCGGTGGCGGCGCGCTACCCGCGGGTGCGCGACTGGACGCCGATCAACGAGCCGCTGACCACCGCGCGTTTTTCCACACTGTACGGCACCTGGTATCCGCACGCGCGCGACCGGGCCGCGTTCTGGCGCGCGATACTGAACCAGGCGGAGGCGACCGGTGGCGCGATGCGCGCCATCCGCGCGGTGCGGCCGGACGCGCGCCTGATCCAGACGGACGATCTGGGCACCAGCTACGCGGCGGCGGAGCTGGAAGGGGTCGCTGGCTATTACAATGAGCGGCGCTGGCTGTTCTGGGACATATTGATCGGCCGGGTCGGGCCGGGTCACTTCTTCTGGGCGGAGGCGGAGGAGCTGGGCTTCGCCGACCGGCTGCGCGCGCTGGCCGACGCGCCCTGCCCGCCCGACCTGCTGGGCATCAATCATTACCCTACCAGCGACCGCTACCTGCGCGCCGGCGACGAGCCGGGCGGCTTCGCGGACGAGGAGGCGCTGCGGGTCATGCCCGCGCCGCCCGGCGGGCTGGCGGCGGCGCTGTGGGCGGCCTGGGAGCGCTATCGCCTGCCCATCGCGATCACCGAAGTGCATCTGGGCTCCACGCGCGAGGAGCAGTTGCGCTGGCTCCGGCGAAGCTGGGACGGGGCGCACGCGGTGCGCGAGCGGGGCGCCGATGTCCGGGCGGTCACCGCCTGGGCGCTGGCGGGCAACGTGGACTGGACCAGCCTGATCACCACCGATCGCGGTGATCATGAGCCGGGTGCGTACGACATCCGTGGGCCGACGCCGCGCGCGACGGCGGTGGCGCGGCTGCTGACCACGCTGGAGCGGCCGGAGGCGGAACCCCTGCTCCACGCCATCGCCGCGCAGCCCGGCTGGTGGGAGCGCGAGGTGCGGCTACCCACCGCGCCGGGTGCCTGGGGCACCCCCGACGGCGGCACGCGACCGATCCTGATCACCGGCGCGACGGGCACGCTGGGCCAGGCGCTGGCAGGCGCGTGCCGCCTGCGGGGACTGACCCATGTCCTGACCGATCGCGCGACCTTGCCGATCGACGACGCGGCCGCGATCGGGCGCGTGCTGGACGCGATGCGGCCCTGGGCGGTGGTCAACGCGGCCGGCTGGGTGCGGGTAGAGGACGCGGAGGACGAGGCGGAGGCCTGTCATCGGGACAATGCGCGAGGCGCGACGCTGCTGACCACCGCTTGCGCGCAGCGTGGCATCCACTGCACGCTGTTCTCGTCCGACCTGGTGTTCGGTGACGACACCGACGCCCCCCGCGACGAGGACGCGGCCACGGCACCGCTCAACGTCTATGGGCGCAGCAAGGCGGCGATGGAGCGGCTGACGCGCGACGCGGCGCCGCTGGTCATCCGCACCGCCGCGTTCTTCTCGCCTTTCGACCCGCACAATTTCGCGATGCACGTCGAGCGCGCGCTGGGTGCAGGGGATACCGTGCTGGCGTCGGCGGCGCACGTGGTCACGCCGACCCATGTCCCCGACCTGGTGCGCGCGACGCTGGACCTGATCGTCGATGGCGAAACGGGCCTGTGGCACCTGACCAATGAAGAGCCGATGAGCTGGCTGCAATTCGGGCGGCGCGTGGCGGGCGCGCTGTACCTGGACGCCAGCCGCGTCGTCCACGCCGAGCCCGACGCGCTCGGCTGGCGCGCGCGCCGGCCGCGCTCGGTGCCCCTCACCTCGGCGCGGGGCAGGCTGCTCCCCTCGTTCACGCAGGCGCTCGCCAGCTTCGCGGCTACCCGCCGAGCTTGCTGAGCACGAAGGCGAGCAGGAAGCCGACCACCGCGATCAGCCCCGAATAGTCGTGCGTCGCCTCCGTCGCTTCCGGGATCATCGTATCGACCAGCATCGCCAGGATCGCGCCCGCCGCCACCGCCGTCACCGCCGCGATCACGCCCGGCGCCGCACCGGCCAGGAACAGGTTGCCGAGCAGCGCGGCGAGTCCGGACACGAGCGCGATGGCCGCCCACACGCCGAAGATGTAGCGCGCCGAACGCCCCGCCGCCTTCATGCCCGCCGCGCTCGACAGCCCTTCGGGCACGTTGGACAGGAACACGGCGGCGACCGTCACGGCGCTAACGCCGGAGCCGTCCAGCAGGCTGACGCCGATCACCACCGATTCGGGGATGCCGTCCAGCAGCGCGCCGACCGCGATCGCGACGCCGGTGTCCGTCCCGCCCTGTGCCGTCCCGGCGGCCGGCTGTTGCGCGTGCGGGGCGGCGCCCGACCGTTTACGATGCCGGGCGCCGCGCCGCGAGATGAACACGTTGGCGGCGGTATAGACCAGCGCGCCGCCCAGGAACCCGCCCGCGGTCGCCGGGAAGCCGCCCTGGCGGAACGCCTCATCCATCAGATCGAACGCGACGGCGGAGATCAGCACGCCCGAGCCGATCGCCATGATCGCGGCGATGACCCGCTGCGGCAACGGCGCGGCCCAGGCGATCAGCGCCCCCAGGATCAGCGCCGACCCGCCGACCAG
>CAXTWJ010000187.1:5424-5653 GCA_964247925.1 uncultured Sphingomonas sp. | reverse complement strand
GTCACGGGCGCCGCGACGGCCCCCGCGACACCGGACCCCGTGACACCGGCCACCGTGCCCCCGACCGTCGGCGCGACCGTCTGGACGATCGCCGTCGGGTTGCCACCGCCCGCGCTTGAGGCCGTGTTGGTCACCGTGTCGGTGATGCCGCTCACCACCCCGCCGACGCCACCCGTGACGCCGCTGCCGCCGCCGCTGCCGACATTGACGCTCGCCAGCGACCCGGTGG
>CAXTWJ010000187.1:1207-5414 GCA_964247925.1 uncultured Sphingomonas sp. | reverse complement strand
GCCGACACCCAGCAGCGACGATCCGGCCGGCGCGCCGACCACCTTGCCGCTGCCCAGGTCGATCGCCACGGCCTGGCCCAGCTTGCCCACGGCCTTGTTCAGCACCACCGACTGTCCGCTGCCGAGATCGACCAGGGTCTGGCCGGACTTGCGCAGCACGGCGGTGACGACACCGGTGACCGCCCCCGTGACCGGCTGCGTGCCCGGCAGGGCGTGGTTGACCTGTTCGGCGAGCGTGTTGTGCTGGCCCGCGACGCCGATCGTCGCATTGCCCGCGCTGACCAGGATGGGGCCGGCGACCGGCACGACGGGGCCGGCGCTCATGCTGGTGGCGCCAGCTCCCGAGCTGCCCGTGCCCGAACCGCTCGCGCCGGAAGCGGTGCCGCTGCCCATGCCGCCGTTGCCGGCCGTCTGCGTGCCGCTCGTGCCGCCGGCGGTGGAGCCGCCATCGTTGCCGGTCGAGCCGGTCGATCCGCCGCTGCCGCCATCGGCGGTCTGGCCCTGGCCGGGGACGTCGCCAACCGACGCGATCCGGTAATGGCCGTTGCTGCCGCAGCCGGCGAGCACCAGCGCGGCGCTGGCCATCAGCAGCGTCCTGGCGTGAGCGTGGTAGCTGAACGTTGTCATCACATCCTCTCCTCACCTGCGCCTTTGTTGGCGCTATGAGAAAAGAACACGAGTTATTTCAACGAGTTCCGGGCAAAGAGGGTATGCGCCGCGTTAAGCAATCGCGATCAGCGCGATAGGGAGGAGCCACGGTGGTCTCGCCCGATCACAACCCGGCCGCCGCGATCGCCGCCGTCAGCTCGTCGTCCATCCCGTCGCCCAGAGCCTCGTCCTTGGGCGTCATCCGGTTCAGCACCGTGCGCACCCGCGTCTGCGCGACCTGCAGACACTTGTGCCTGACCTCGCGCAGCTGGTTGGTCCGCCACGACCGGCTCTCGCCCAGCAGCGCCGCCCACTTCGCCTCCTCGGCGGCCAGCACCGCCAGCGCGAGCCGCAGTCCGTCGCGGCGGCCATGGTCGTAATCGAGCATGGCGCCCTGTTAGGAGGGCAAGGCGCCATGCTCAACCGTGAGCCGGTCGTCCGGATCGCAGGACCGGGAACGGTGCACGCCCGCGCTCAGGCGAACGCGACGCTCGTCCTGACCTGCGTCCTGCGGCGAACGGCTACCCCGATCACGCCGAAGCCGAGGATCATCATCGCCCATGTCGCCGGTTCGGGCACGGCCGCGACGCTCAACAGCACGTTGGCGCCGGTGCCGTAGTCGAACAACCCGAATGTGCCGGTCAGCAGGGTCGGCGTGGAGGGCGGGCCGTCGAACAGCTGATCTGGACCCAGGTTGAGGAAGATGCTGTCGCCGACCTTGTCCGTCGGATCGAGGCTGAAGAAGCCGCCGCCCCCGTCGGCGGTGAAGAACTGCAGGTCCTGGATCGTCAACGTCTGCGACCCGATCTGGAAGATGCCGGGGATGAACTTCACCCGGAAGCCGTCCGGACCGATATTGTTGGCGAGCGGAATCGGATTGGAGTCGATCTGGAAGGAGGCGAACTCGACCAGCCCGTCGGACGTCGTTCCGTTCAGCGTGTATTGCAGCGTCTCGGCCCCGGCTGATCCGCAAACGGTGGAGGCCAGCAGGGCGGCCGCGTAACGAAGGTGCTTCATCGGTCTTGCTCCCGTGTCGGATGGTATCGGCCGACCATCTCGGACCTGCACGACGCCCGGTGGCCTGTCGCCGAAGTCTGGCTGCCCGGGCCGGCTCTTGCGATGGAGCGGTGCCGATGTTTTGATGGGGGCGTGCCGATGAATAGCGCTCCTGGCCCGGATACCGCCGCCGCGCGGGTTGATCTCGCCGCGGAGAACTCGTTCGCGCTCGGTTCCGTTCGCGTCACGCCAGCCGCGCTGTTGCTGGAGGCGACGGGCTGGTCATACCGGCTGGAACCGCGCGCCATGCAGGTGCTGGTGGTGTTGGCGCAGGCGTCGCCCGGCGTGGCGGGACGCGAGCAACTGAACGCCCGCGTCTGGGATGGACGGGTCGTCGGCAGTGACGCGATCAATCGCGCGGTGCAGATGCTGCGGCGTGCGGCGGCCGACAGCCCGGGTCCGCCGCCGTTCGCGATCGAAACGGTGCCCCGAGTCGGGTATCGGCTGACCGGATCTCGTCCTGCCGGCGGCGACGAGCCAGGCGCGCACTCGCCCGACCCGCGCGGCGCACCAACCTCGCGCACGCAGGACCGACGTGCCCGATGGGGCTGGACGCTGGCGGCGGTGACGATCCTGGCAGCGCTGACGATCGTACTGGTCTGGCGCGGCCTGGCCGATCGCCATCGAACGACCGCGACGTGGCGGATCATCGCTTCGACCGCGATCGACGACCTGCCGCCCGGCGCGCGCGACGTGGCGATGTCGCCCGATGGCCGCCGGCTCGCCTATCGCGGACAGGATGCCACCGGGCATGACCGCATCTATGTACGCAGGGTGGCGACGGGCGGCGTGGGCGAGCCGGTCAGTCCGGCGGGAGCGGACGCGCGGCGGCCGGCCTGGAATGCCGACGGTTCCGCGCTTGCCTTTCTGAGGTACGACCCGTCACGGCCGTGCCGCCTGATGGTCGTGGGGCGTGCAGGGCCTGCCAGGGACGTGGGCACGTGCGAGGTGGCGCCCGATGTCCGGGTCGCGTGGCGTGCCGACGGGCGTGCCTTGCTGTTCGGCGACGCCCCCGGCTGGAACGCGGTGACGCGGATCACGATGGTGACCCTCGCCGACCGCCGCCGCGCGGTGCTGAGCAGCCCGCCGGGCGACAGCCTGGGCGACGATATGCCGATGCCGTTCGGGCGGGAGATCGTGTTCCGCCGGGTATTCGGTTTCGGCGATCAGGGCTGGATCGCGCGCGATCCGGCGAGCGGGCGCGAGCGGCTGTTGTGGCGGCGGCGTGGCATGGGCGGATCGGTCGGCGCCGCCTTGCCGAACGGCGCGCTCGCGGTGGCCTGGATGCACGCCGGCACGTCGGGCATCGACGTCAGGACCGCGGACGGGAGGGTTGGTCACCATCCGGTCGCGATCGGGGCGGTCACGGCGATGGCTGCGGTGGGCGATGGCCTGCTCGTCGAGACCGACCAGACGGAGAACACGCTGGTGCGCGCCGACGAACGCGCGGCGACGCCGCTGGCGAGCGTGCGCGGCCGGGTCGCGCTCGTGGAACTGTTGCCGGACGGCGGCCTGCGTGCGCCCGCGACCGCCGTCGGGCTTTCGCGTGTCTGGCAACGCGGGAAGGATGGCGGCCTTCGGCCGTGGGGTGATTTCACCGCGGCACAGATTGCCGGTTTGGTGCTGTCGCCGGATGGCCGCGCCAGCGCAGCGTTGATGACAGGCGAATCAGGGCGCGAGATCGTGGTCTTCGGGCCCGATGGCCGGGTCACCTTCCGCTGGCACCCGCGCAGCCGATCGCTCGGTCCGGGGGCATGGCGGGCGGATGGCCGCCGTCTGATCGTCCCCGTTCTCGACGGGGCGGGGTGGCGATTGTTCGCGATCGACCCATGGAACGGAGCGGCCCCACGTGATCTGGGACTGCCCGGCTATGCCGTGGTGCAAAGCCGTGGCGAGGCGCTCTACGCGGTGCGCGCGGGTGAGACACCGGGTTTGCGCGAATTGTGGCGACTGGACCGTCGGGTCCGGCGCCTGCCGATCGACCTCACCTTGTTCGAAATCGTCAACTGGGCGATCGTGGATGCGGGCGTGTGGCGGCCGTACCGGCGCGACCGCGCCCACCCGCGCCTCGTCCTGCGCGATGCGGAAACCGGACAGGTGCTGCGCAGCGTTCCCGCGCCCGGACTGGCCGGTGCCAGCAGCGGGCTGGCCGCGGACGCGCGCGGACCCGTCTATGTGGCGACGTCGCGCGACACGGTTGACTATCAGCTGCTCACGTTGTCGCGTGATCCCGACCGGGCACCCTGACGCGGCGGTCGTCAGGCTGACACGCTCAGGCGAACAGTCAGATGTTGCGAGCGGGCCCGGCCCGCCGTCCCTATCCTCGGCGCTTCGCCGCCGGGCCGCGCCGGGCGTCGGCGGCGCGGCGCCCCGCGCCCAGCCCAAGCTCGACCAGGTTGGCGACCCGGACGTCGCGCGCCGCGACCGATCGCTCGCCCAGCACCACGGCGCCCCCCCGTCGGCCGCGGCGTCGGGCGGACGCCGGGAGGGTGAAACCGGCCTG
>CAXTWJ010000187.1:0-1197 GCA_964247925.1 uncultured Sphingomonas sp. | reverse complement strand
AGCCGGTCTTGATCCCGTCCACGCCCGGCACGCGTCCCAGCAGATGATTGTGATTGGCGATCCGGCGCGTGCGCCAGCGGATCGATCGCGTCGCGAACAGCGCGTACTCGCGCCCGTGCCGCCGCAGCAGCGCGCGCGACAACGTGGCCATGTCCCGCGCCGTGGTGATGTTGCCGGGGTTGGTCAGCCCCGTGGCGTTGGCGAAGCGCGTGTGCGCCATGCCGAGCGCGCGCGCGCGGGCCGTCATGCGCGCCGCGAACCGGCTTTCGCTGCCCGCCAGCCTCTCCGCCAGCGCGACCGTCACGTCGTTCGCCGAAAGGACGGCGATCGCGCGCAGCGCCTGCCGTACGGTCAGCGACCCACCCGCGCGCACACCCAGTCGCGACGCCGGCTGGCGCTCGGCCCGGCGCGACACCGCGATCGCGTCTCCGGGTCGCAGCCGCCCCGTCTCGAGCGCGTCGAACGCCAGGAACAGCGCCATCATCTTGGTGAGCGACGCCGGTCGGCGCGGCGCGTCGGGCGTCCGCGCGTAGAGCACCGCGCCGCTGTCGGCCTCGACCAGGATCTCGGCCGGCGTCATTAGCCCCCTCGCATCCGCGCCCGCCGCCAGCAGCAGGGCCGATAGCGCCAGAAGGGGTCGGAGGGCTGGAAGGCCGGTCAACGGTCGGCTCGCTCTGCTGCGTCGGAAGGGGGCGGGCCATGGGTCACCGAGGTGGAACCGCGCATGAACGACGCCGGCTGGCGACGAAAGGGGGACACTCCGGAAAGGAGCGTCCCCCCATCATGTCAGCGGCCAGCCTCGGGGGCACTCTTGAGCGGAGCACCCCCGGGAGCGGGAGGTCAGTCCCGATCGCCCGTCAGGAACGCCGGCGCGAACTCGGGTGCCGGGCCTCGGTCCTCACTGGCATTGCCGCCGCCCTCCGCACGCTCCCGCCGCGGGCCGCGATCTCCGCCATCCCGGCGCGGACCCCGGTCGCCGCCATCGCGGCGCGGGCCACGGTCACCACCGTCGCGACGCGGACCGCGGTCGCCGCGGTCGCCACGCGGACCACGGTCGCCGCCCCGGTCGCCTCGCGGCTCACGCGGCGGGCGCGTGTCCTCCAGCTCGGCACCGGTCTCCTGATCCACGCCGCGCATGGACAGGCGCCCCTTGCCGCGCGGGTCGCTCTCCCGCACCTTGACGCGCACTTCCTGGCC
>CAXTWJ010000186.1:3294-5720 GCA_964247925.1 uncultured Sphingomonas sp. | reverse complement strand
CTATTTCGCGCTGCGGCTCGATCAGGCGCAGCTGGCTGTCATCAACGGTGAGCTCGCGCGCCAGCGCCGCTCGCTGGGCATCGCGGAAAACCAGGCCAAGGTCGGGCTTGTCCCCAGCGCCGACTTGACGCAGCAGCGCGCCGCGATCACCACCACGGAAGCGCGTGCGCAGCCGATCCAGGCCGACATCGACGTCCGCGCCCATGCGCTCGCGATCCTGCTCAACCAGCCGCCCTTGGCGCTGAACGCGGTGCTGGTGGCGCCGGGGCCGGCGCTGCAGCCGGGGCCGACCGTACCCGCCGGGCGGCCGTCCGACCTCCTACGCCGGCGCCCGGACGGGCGCGCCGCCGAGCGCAACCTGGCCGCCGCGACCGCCGACATCGGCGTCGCGGTCGCGGACCTGTATCCCAAGCTCAGCCTGACGGGGATGGAGCAGCTGATCTCGTCGGCGCTGAAGTCGCTCTTCTCGCGCAACAGCATCCAGCTGAACGGCTCGGCGGCGGCGACCTTTCCGATCATCGACTGGGGTCAGCGGCGCGCGACGGTGAAGCTGCGTCGCGAGGACCGCGAGCAGGCGTACATTTCCTATCAGGCGACGGTGCTGCAGGCCTTGTCCGACGTGGAGGACGCGCTGGTGCAGCTGGAGGCGGAGCGGCGCCGCAACGCCACGCTGATCCGCGCGGTCAATGACGCGACGGTGAGCGCGCAGGCGCGCGAGGCGCAGTACCGTACCGGCTTCATCGCGCAGAACACGCTGCTCGACGCCGAGACGCAGGTCCTGAGCGCGCGCGAGCAGCTGGCCGGGAGCGACGCGCAGTTGCGGCAATACACGGTGGCGCTGATGAAGGCGCTGGGCGGCGGTTGGGACGAGGCGTCACCGGTCGGGGCGCCCCCGGCGCGCTGAGCGAATCGGGACGATGGAGCGGCCGCGTTAACGATTGCAATAGCGCCTTGAAGATAACGGCGGCCCGTGGCCGCCGCGCTCTGTCAAGTTCGGCCCGAGTTTACCGCCAACCGTTTGATCAACAAACGTTCAGCGGCTCCCGGGCCGAGATGCTGTTACCAAGGCTGAGCGGTCTGGCCGTGGCTGAGCAGCGCGAGGATGAACTTCAGCACTGTTATTCTCCCTTGTTACACCCTCTGGGGGTGCCCTAGATCATTACCACGTGGCTAACCTTAGCACAACGTTAACGCTCGATCGGTTCCGGTCCCTTTAAGATTATGTTCAACCGTCGCGCCTAGGCCACAGGGGCGATGAGCGACGAGGCGCAGCACTGGACGACACCGCCATATGGGACGGGCGCGGCCGGCGCGCATGCGCAGCACGGCGCGTCGGTGCTCGTCCTGCTGGAGATCAGCGACTTCAACGGCCTGCGGCGTTGCCTCGGCGTCGCGCGTGCCGAACTGCTGATGCTCGACGTCGCCGAGCGGGTCGCCATGGCCCTACCGGGGGCGCATATCGCGACGGTCGGGCGCAACTTGGTCGAGGTCTCGCTCAACGTCCCGAACGGGGCTGAGGTGGACGAGGCAATCCGCGCATTGCGCGCCGGCTTCGACGAGCCCTTGAGCATCGACGGCGAAGCGCATCGGTTGATCCCGTGCCTGGGTGTCGCGACAGGCCCCGCGCTGCACGTCGATCATGTCCGGCTGGTCGAGCAGGCCGAGGCGGCCCTGGCGGTCGCGCGATCCGACCGGACGCCAGCGCCGGCGCTCGCGCGTGACGATGCGGCGGTCGGACGAGACCTGCGGATGGCGGTGTCGCGCGACGAATTCTTCCTGCAATACCAGCCCAAGCTGCACCTTCGGCGCCAGGAGATCGCCTCGATCGAGGCGCTGATCCGCTGGCAGCATCCCCAGCGCGGGCTGGTGCTGCCCGGCGATTTCATTCCCGCCGCCGAGCGCACGGGCGCGATCGACGCGCTGACGCGCTGGACGATCAGGCAAGTCATCGCCGACCAGCGGACCCTGCGGCGCAACGGGCAGGACCTGCCCGTGTTCATCAACATCGCGGGCGCGTTGTTGTCCGACGCGGGTTTCGTCGCCGACGCGATCGCCACGATCCGGGACAGCGGCGCCGCGCTGGGGTTCGAGGTCACGGAGACGTCGGTGATCCACGATCCCGAACTGGCGATCCGGCATCTGAAGGAACTGGCCGCGATCGGCGTCGCGATCGCGATCGACGATTATGGCGCGGGGCTGTCGAGCCTCGCCTACCTCAAACAGCTGCCGGCCAGCGAGCTGAAGATCGACAAATTGTTCGTGACACAACTGTCCTCCTCGCATCGCGACCCGCTGATCGTGCGATCCACCATCGACCTGGCGCACGCGATGGAGATGGAGGTGGTCGCGGCGGGGGGGGAGCCGCCCCCCCCGCCGGGGGCGGGGGGCGGGGGGGGGGGGGGCCAGGGGCGGGGGGGGGTAGGGCC
>CAXTWJ010000186.1:0-3284 GCA_964247925.1 uncultured Sphingomonas sp. | reverse complement strand
CCCCCGGCTGGGTTGTGGGGGGGGGGGGGGGGGGCGGGCCCCCCCCCCCCCGCGCTGGCGCTGCTGGCCGTCATGGGCTGCGACATGGCGCAGGGCTTCTTCGTCAGCCGTCCACTGACGCTGGAGGCGCTGCTCGCCTGGCTTCGCGAGGAGAGCCATCGCGGCCTGGTCGAGCGTGCGCGGGCACCGATCGAGCAGCGGTTGGCGGCGGTGCGGGCGCGGGCGTGAGGCGGCGCGTCGCGCTAGTTTTTGCGGCGCTGCTGGCCGTGATTGCTTCTACACAAGCTCATGCTTCCGACGCTGCCCAGATACGCTTCGACGCGGCAATCTCCGATGCCAAAAAGGCGATGCTGGCCGACCCTCGCCGAGTCTTAAAAGAGGTGGATGACGCACAATACTTAACGCTCGAACTGCCGAGTCCGCAAAGTCGCGCCGTCGGCGAAGCGACGTTGCTATGGCTTCAAAGCCAAGCCTTGTCGCGTTTGGACGATACAGCACAAGCAATGCCAGTGTGCGAACGCGCTTTGCTGCTAACCCGTCGCTGGGCGCCGGGGAGCAAACTCGAAGCAGACCTGCTGCTTACTCGCGGGCCGCTCAATGGCAAACTTCTCAGGATTGCACCCGCGCTAACCGACATACAGCGTGCTTTTCGGCTGTTCCGAAACCAGGGTGATGCACGAAGTCAGGCAAAAGCTTTAATCCTGCTTGGGACATTATACTTGGATGCGCGCAGCTATGAACGCGCACTGCAGTATTTAAGTGAGGCGTTAGACGTATACAAGGGCGATGCCGGCTTGAACTTCTCAATCTTGAATAACCGCGCGATAGCTTATCAAGACTTGGGTCAGTTCGAGCGCGCCGATGTGGACTTTCGACGCGCATTGGCAGTAGTGCGCGAACTGAATAGTTCGACGCTTGAAGTTCAGTTCCTCGTCAATATAGCGCGTAATGCTCTTTATGCGGGTCAGGTCCGCGTGGCAGAAAAGGTGTTGATGCAGGCGCATTTGCTGTCGTCGCGGTCCGCGGACGACGATTCCGTACCACTGAACACGGTCAGCGCTCAAGCGGCTTTGAAGCGTGGTCGCCTCGTCGAGGCGGGCGTGCTGATCGACCGGGCCTTTTCGGGCGTGAACCTGCGCCAGACCGACATGACGATGTATTCGGCGCACGAAGCCGCCATCGAAATCTATCGGTCGCTGGGCCGATCCGATCTGGCGTTCGCACACCTTCAGGCGATCAAGCGGCTTGACGATCGCGCGGCCCGGATCGCGACCGAGCTGAACACGGCGCTGCTCGGCGCCAAATTCGACTCGGCGAACCAACAGGCGAAAATCGCCCGGCTCAAGCTCGATCAGGCGATCCAGCGCCAGCGGGCCGAACGCATCCTGTTCGCGGGTGCCGCGACCTCGGCCGCCGTGGTGATGGCGCTGCTCCTCTTCGGCTTCTTCGCCCTGCGTCGGAGCCGCGACCAGGTGCGTGCCGCCAATGGCGTGCTGGAGATCACCAACGACGCGCTCGGCAAGGCGCTGGCCGCCAAGACCGAATTCCTGGCGACCACCAGCCACGAGATCCGCACGCCGCTGAACGGCATCCTAGGCATGACGCAGGTGATGCTGGCCGACGACGCCCTGCCGGACGCCACGCGCGAGCGGCTGGGCGTGGTCAACGGCGCGGGGCTGACCATGCGCGCGCTGGTCGATGACATCCTGGACGTGGCCAAGATGGAGACCGGCAACCTGGGTCTCGAACAGGCGCCGTTCGACCTGCGCCAGTGCCTGTCCGATGCGTCGCAGCTGTGGAGCGAGCAGGCGCGCGACAAGGGGCTGCGGTTCGTCGTCGATCTGGACCGTTGTCCGCGGCTGGTCGAGGGCGATGCCGCGCGGGTCCGTCAGATCGCGTTCAACCTCCTGTCCAACGCGCTGAAGTTCACCGCCGACGGCGTGGTGACGCTGTCGGCCGAGCCGACGGCGGACGGCGTGCGCTTCGCGGTCAGCGACACGGGGATCGGCATCGCGGCCGACAAGCTGGACACGGTGTTCGAGTCCTTTCGTCAGGCGGATGCCAGCACCACGCGGCGATTTGGCGGGACGGGGCTGGGTTTGTCGATCTGTCGCAACCTGGCGCGCGCGATGGGGGGTGACGTGACCGTCACGAGCAGGCCCGGGCGCGGCACCACCTTCGCCGTCGCGCTGCCGCTGCCAAGCGTCGCCGCGCCGGAGCCGGGCCCGTGCGCGGCGCCGGCCGGGGGCGATACGCTGCTGGTGATGGATCGCAACCCGATCACCCGCGCCATGTTCCGCACGCTGTTTTCAGCCCATGTCGAGCTGGTCGCCTTCGCGCATGGCGTGGCCGATGCCGCCGAGTGCCTGTCCGCGGGCAATGTCACCCGGGTGCTGGTCGACGACGCGACGGCACGGGCGAGCGGCGACCCGCACGGCTTCCTGCGGACGCTGGTCACACAGGCCGGCGAAGCGAGCGTCACGCTGCTCTGGCCAACCCCGTCCGACGCCGAGCGCGACGCGCTGCTGGCGCTCGGCATCGCGCGCGTCATCGCCAAGCCGGTCACCGGCCGTGCGCTGATCGCGGCCTTGTTCGGACCGGAAAGCGACGAGGCGACCAGGCCGACGCTTGTTTCAAAGGCGGCATGAGTAGATAAACGGCATGCAATGTTCCCCCTGATCCCGGCCCCCTTCGGCTTCCCGGCCGTGCCGTGAAGGTCCTCTTCATCGAGGACGACCGGATGAACCGGCGCGTCGTCAAAGACATGCTGGACGTCGCCGGCGCGATCATGACGGAGGCGGAAGACGCGGAGAGCGGGCTGCGGCTGATCGATTCGCATGACTATCAGGTGATCCTGATGGACCTGCGGATGCCGGGCATGGATGGCCTGACCGCGATTGGCCACATCCGCGCCCGCCCCGATCGCAAGGCGCGCCTGCCGGTCATCGTCGTCACCGCCGACACCGCGCCCGACCTGCGCGAACGCTGCATCGAGGCGGGCGCGGACTGCTTGGCCCCCGCCCCCCCCGCCCCCTCCCGGGGCTACCTGGGCTTGCGGGGGGGGGGGGACGAGGTGATCTTCAAGCCCGTATCGATGGATTTGTTGTTCGAAGCGATCGGGCGCCTGCTCGCGCGCGACGCGGAGGCCGGTGGCCTGATCGCCTAGGGGTGGCGGAGCGCGGCGGCGAGGCTGGCCGTGCCGCTACCCCGGCGCGCCGGTTTCGGCTGGGACGGGTCGGGTGCCCAGCCGGTCAGGTGGACAATCTGGAACCGCTCGCGCACGC
>CAXTWJ010000185.1:0-5725 GCA_964247925.1 uncultured Sphingomonas sp. | reverse complement strand
ATTATTACCAGAAGCCCGAGCTGCAGGATCTGGCGGATTTCGTCGGCGACAGCCTGGACCTCTCCCGCCGCGCGGCGGAGACGGACGCGGACGTGATCGCCTTCTGCGGCGTGCGGTTCATGGCGGAAACCGCCAAGATCCTGTCGCCGGACAAGATCGTCGTGCTGCCCGACATGGACGCCGGCTGCAGCCTGGAGGACAGCTGTCCGCCCGAGCAGTTCGCGGCGTTCCGCGCGGCGCACCCCGACCATATCGCGCTGACCTACATCAACTGCTCGGCCGAGGTGAAAGGGCTGTCGGACGTCATCGTCACCTCCTCGTCGGCCGAGACGATCCTGAGCCAGATCCCCGCGTCGCAGCCGATCATCTTCGGCCCCGATCGCAATCTTGGCGGCTATCTGGCGCGCAAGACCGGGCGCGAGCTGCTGCTGTGGCCGGGCGTGTGCATCGTCCACGAGGCGTTCAGCGAGACCGAGCTGCTGAAGCTCAAGGCGCGGCACCCGGGCGCGCCCGTCGCCGCGCATCCGGAATGCCCGGCGGTGATCCTGGACCATGCCGATTATGTCGGTTCGACGCGCGGCATCCTGGAATTCGCGCAGACCTTTCCCGGCGACACGCTGATCGTCGCGACCGAGCCGCACATCATCCACCAGATGGAAAAGGCGATGCCGGGCAAGCGCTTCATCGGCGCGCCGGGGGCGGACGGGAACTGCAACTGCAACATCTGCCCGTACATGGCGCCGAACACGATGGAGAAGCTGTACGTCGCGCTGCGCGACCTGGAGCCGCGGATCGAGATTGAGGAGGGGCTGCGGCTGCGCGCCAAAAAGAGCCTCGACGCGATGCTGGCCATGGCGAGCGCGACGGTGGGCCGGGGCGACCTGGGGCCGGCGCGGGTGATGGGCGATTAGGCGCGCGCAACGCTCCAGTTGAGGAGCGTGATATAGGCCTGGGCGCGCTTGCGGCGGTCGGTGATCGCGTCGGCGGTGCGGCGACTGGCCGCGAGATCGCCGATCTGGGCCTGCACCAGCGACAGGGTCACCTGCTCGTCCACCAACAGCGCGGCCGCGTCGCGCGCGGCCAGTTCGACCAGGGCGACGATGCGGCCCTCGCGCCGCTGGCCCATGGCGGCCGCGTTGATCGCACGCTGGGCGACCTGCAGCGTCGTCGAGGCCCTGCGGTCGGGAGCGATCAGGGCGAGGATGGGTGCGGTCAGGTCCGACAGGTCGGCCCGCGCGGCCGTCTCGGTCGCGAGGCCCAGGCGGATGCGATAGGCCTGGAGCGGCTCGGCGGCGGTCGCGATCGCGAGCCCGCGTCCCACGATGCGGCGGCGCGCGGCGATCGGCGCGTGCCGATCGGTCCCGAGCAGCCCCTCGAACACGAAACCGCGCTCTTCGGCCGAGAGCGCCGCCAGTGCGCGGTCGGCGCTGGCGTCGCGAGCCGCGAGCAAGGCGCCGCGCGCGATGCCCGAGACGATCGCGACATAACGGTCATGGTCGGCGCGCGCAGGCGTGGCCAGCGACCAGGCGAGCGCGTCGTCCCCCAGCTGCGCGGCGGCTTCGGCGGCGGTGGATCGGGTCGCGTCCGCGTCGTCCCCGTCGCCGCTTACCGTCTTCAGCCGATCGATCGCGCGGAGCAGCACGGGGCGCGCGTCCCCGGTCGCACCCCGCTGCGCGAGTTCCAGCGCCAGGCTCGCCAACCAGCCCGCCACGATGTCGGGCTGACCGTTGGCCCAGCGATCGAAGGCGGGGATGTAGGGCACCAACGTCGTCGGGCTGTCGAAGGACAGGGTGTTCACCGCCACGCCCACCAGCGCCGCCGCGTGAACGGGATCGATCCGGTCGATCAGCGCGGCGGCTTGCGCGAACCTGCCGGCCTCGGCCAGCGCATCAAACTGGCGCGACGCGAGTGAATGCGCCTGGTTCGGATCGGTTTCGTTCCGGACCGCGGCGTCCATCAGCGACCCAGCGCGGGCAAGGTCGCCCGCCGCGAGCAGGCGCTGGGCGAGGTCGTCGAGCGCGGCCGGGGAGGCCTTGGCTCCGGCCGCGAGCGCGGCGGCGGCATAGCGGTCGAGCGTCGCCCGATAGCGGGCGTCCGACGCGCCTTTCGCCTCCTCGTAGAGCGAGAGTTCTTCGGTTCGCGCCGCCCAGAGTCGCTCGTCGGCGTCGCTGCGCCCGGACAGCTTTTCTTGCAGGTGTTCGTGGAGCAACACAGTGTCCAGCATCGCGCGTAAAGCCGGCGGCGCGTTTGGCGGCAGCGTGACGGGAGGCGGTGCCGCCACGGCGAGGGCCGTTTCGCTCGACTCGATCAGCTTCGGCCCGTCGCCGCGACCGGCGATCGTGAGCAGTACGGCACCGGTGTGATGCACATCGGCCGTGGCGGGCGGCAGGCCCGGGACAGCGGGTGGTTTCGCCTGGATCATCGTCGCGCCCAGCGCGGCGATACAGCTCTGGCCGGCCCGGACCCCAGCGCTCGCGAGCTGGTCGTTGGGCGAGCCGAGCGCGCCAGGATCGGCGCGGAGCAGGGCGACCCCCTCGTCGCAGCGGCCGGCGTTCACGAGCGCGAGCGCGATGTCGTGGGTCAGCCCGGCGCGGCCGTCCCGGACGGACACCTGCGACACGGCCTCGAGCGCCGCATCCCGGGCGGCGGTGACGGCGACCGCGGAACGCCCTTCCGCATCGGGCGGAGCGGTCGCGGCGGAGAGGCCGAGCGCCGTGAGCAACGCGACCGGAAAGACGGCGGACGACCGCAGTCGTGAGAGGGAGCGTGGCATGGCTCCAGTCTGCCGATGCGAGGCCGGCCCCGCAACACCGCCGTGACGCTCAGCACGGCCGCGCTGGGCGCAGCGCGGGACCGGGCTGTCCTGCAGCCCCGAACCTGCGCTAGGGCAGTCGCATGACAGGACAGATCATCGCGTCGCCAGTCGCGCTCGAAGTGACGACAATCGCGCAAGATCTGGCGCCCACCGCCTTCGCGCTTCCTGGCCTCAACCTCGACGCGTTCGTCGCGGCGACGCTGGCGGAAGACCTGGGTGATGGCGGCGACATCACGGCGGCGGCGGTGATCCCCGCCCAGGCGCGGTTCAGGGGTGTAATGGACAGCCGCGACGCGATCACGGTCGCCGGGCTGGGTTTGGCGGAGGCGTTCTTCCGCGCGCTGGACTCCGACGTCGCGATCGAGCGGCTGGTGGAGGATGGCGCCCGCGTCGCCGCCGGCACCGACCTGCTGCGCGTGACCGGCAACGCGCGCGCGCTGCTGACCGCCGAACGATCCGCGCTCAACACGGTGCAGCATCTGTCAGGCGTCGCCACACTGACCCGCGCCTATGCCGACCGGCTGCTCGGCACGGGCGCGACGCTCCTCGACACGCGCAAGACGATCCCGGGCCTGCGCGCGCTGGAGAAATACGCGACGCGGATCGGCGGGGCGGAGAACCACCGCATGGGCCTGTGGGACGCGGCGATGATCAAGGACAACCACATTGCGGTTGCGGGCGACGTGGGCGAGGCGGTGCGCCGCGCGGTGGCGGCGGGTATCGCGCGGATCATCGTCGAGGTCGATCGCGTCGATCAGATCGAGGCCGCGCTCGACGCCGGCGCCACGCACCTGCTGCTCGACAATATGGACCCGGCCACCTTGCGCGGCGCGGTGACGCTGGTCGGCGGGCGCGTACCGACGGAGGCGTCGGGCGGCGTCACGCTGGAGACGATCCGTGCCATCGGCGAGACCGGCGTGACCTATGTCAGTGTCGGCCGGCTGACCCAGTCGGCGCCGGCCGCCGACATCGGGCTGGATTTCGCGGCGGTCTAGCGGGAGCGCGCTCGCGCCGTTAGCGTCGGGCGGAACAGGGAGAATCACGCATGACCCGTCCGCCGTCGATCGTCCGCTTCGAACAGCTCTATCTGGCGTCCATCGCGATCTGGCTGCTGACCACGCTGGGCTTCTGGTCGGTCAATCGGCACATGATCGAGGCGAACCCGCAGACGGCGGCCAACCCGCAGATGCAGTCGTTCGCGCTGACGCTGATGGTCGTCAGCGCCGCGGTCGTGCTGGGCGCGTCGCTCCTGTTCTGGTGGCTGGCGGCGCGCAAGGGCAGCCCGGTCGGCAAATGGCTGGTCGTCGTCACGGAGGCGATCGGCATCCTGTTCGCGCTGTATGCCCTGTACCTGCTGGTCAGCGGCGCCGCTCCGAATGTCCTGAACGCCGTCGGCAACCTGCTGTCCACCGCGCTGGCCGTGGCGGCCGCCGCCCTGCTGTTCCGGCCCGATGCGAACGTCTGGTTCGCGGACGGACGCGGCGAGGCGGAGCCGCTGGCGTGAGGGTCACGCTCGCTCTGGCCGCGATGCTGCTGCCCGCGACCGCGCACGCGCAGGCCTATCAGTGCTCGGTGCCGGCGCGGATCGAACGACCCCACCCGGAGGTGGCGAGCGACGACCAGCCGCAGCGGCTGCTGCCGGTCGGCGGCTACACGCTGGCGCTGACCTGGGCGCCGCAATTCTGCCGGTCGGCGCGCCAGGCGGACTCCTTCGAGTGCGGGCGCGGCCAGCGTTTCGGCTTCACGCTGCACGGGCTGTGGCCGGACGGAGTGGGGAAGGACTGGCCGCAATATTGCCGCTCGACGGCGCTGCTGCCGCCGACGGTGCTTCGACGCAATCTGTGCGCGACCCCGTCGGCGCAGCTGATGCAGCACGAATGGGCCAAGCACGGGACGTGCATGGCCGGCCTGACGCCGCAGCGGTATTTCGCGCGCTCGACGGGGCTGTACGCGCGGCTTCGCTATCCCGAGATGGATAGCCTGTCGCGCGGGCCGCTGACCGCCGGGCAGTTCGCGACCGCGCTGGCGGCGGCTAATCCGGGCCTGCCGGCGAGCGCGGTCCGGGTCCCGGCCACGCGCGCGGGCTGGGGGGCCGCGCGGTGGCTCTGCCTCGCCCAGCGCTTCCGCTACACCCGGTGCCGCGCCGACTCGGGCGGGATCGCGCCGGACGCGAGACTGCTGATCTGGCGGGGGCGCCGCTAGCGCTCGATGGTGGCGGTGGCGGGGTGATGCCTGTCCAGGTGCCGCTTGATCAGCTTCAGGTTGCGCGTGTTGGAGCGGAAGAAGAAGTCGGGCACCGCGCCGACGAACGGGATCAGGCCCAGCAGCCAGTCGATGCCGACATTGCCGAACATTCGCGCGACCTGGACCCTGGACATGCCAAGGTTGCGCGCCTCCCACGCCATCCAGCCGCCCAGCACCGCCGCGACCGTCTCGCCCGCGACGGGGATGAGGTCGAGGATCACATCCAGCCCGACGCGGCGGTTGGTGCCGGGGAGGGGGAGGAGGCCTTCTAGCAGATGCTCCATCCCCTCGATGCGGCGGCGGACGGTGGCGGGATCGCGGCCGATCGGGAGCTGATTCAGCACGGCGGCGGCGTCGAAGCGGGTGGCCTTGGTCATGTCTTCGAGGTGGGATCGGCGCGCAGGCGGTTCAATGGATGCCAGGCACGGGCGTTGGGCTGCCATTGGCGCAGGCGCGGCGCGACCAGCGACCAGCGCAGCGGTCGGCCGAGCGGGATGAAGGACACATCCGCCGTCAGCGCGGCGTCGGCCTCGGTCAGCCGCCGCGCCCGCAATGCCATGGTGGGCGCGTCGCGCGCCGCCTCGATCGCGGCCAGCGGCTTGCCGCCGCAGGGCTGACACGCGCTGGCCAGGTACCAGCGCGCGCTGTCGTAGGGCGCGACGGCAT
>CAXTWJ010000184.1:0-5734 GCA_964247925.1 uncultured Sphingomonas sp. | reverse complement strand
TAATAGACCTTGGCGCCGAACTCGCCGGCGATGTCGATCATCTCGATGTCGGTGTCGATCAGCGTCACGGGAATGCGTTGCGCGATCAGCATCTGCGCCACCGTCTGCCCGAACCGGCCATAGCCGACGATCAGCGCGTTGGCGCCGTCCGCGCTGGGGCCGTCGCGCTGCTCCATAGCCCGCGCCGGCTCGGTGCGGAACCGGCGCGTCACGCTCATCAGGAACGGCGTGGTCGCCATCGACAGCGTGATGATCGCGCCGAACAGGCTGGCGGCCTCCGGCGCGACCAGCAGGCCCTTCTGCGCCTGCGCGAACAGGACGAAGCCGAACTCGCCGCCCTGGCTCAGCAGCAGGCCCAGCGCGAACGCCTGGCGCCATGGCATCCGGAACGCGGCGCCGATGCCGGTGATGATCGCCGTCTTCGCCACGATCAGCGCCCCGGCCATCGCGAACACGAACAGCGGCCGCTCCGCGATCGCGTGGAGGTCCAGCGTCATCCCGATCGCGAGAAAGAACAGCCCGAGCAGGACCGAGCGGAACGGCTCGACATCGGCCTCCAGCTCGTGCCGGTACGGCGTGTCGGCCAGCATCACGCCCGCGATGAACGCGCCCAAGGCGGTCGAGAGCCCCAGCGCCTGCATCACCGCGGCGTAGAGCGCGACGGTGAACAGCGCGGCGAAGACGAACATCTCCTGCTCGCCCAGATCGCCGATCAACCGGAACAGCGGCCGCAGCAGGAAGCGTCCCGCCGCGATCAGCCCCAGCACCGCGCCCAGCGTGTACAGCGCGAGCTGCCAGCCCGGCGGCCCGGCTTGCGCCGGGTTGCGCGAAAGCGCCGCGACGATCGTGATCAGCGGCACGATCGACAGGTCCTGGAACAGCAGGATGGAAAAGGCGCGTTCCCCGAAAGGTGTCCGCAGCCGCCCCGCCGACTGCAGCATCGGCAGCACCTGCGCCGTGGAGGACAGGCCCAGCGGCAGCCCCAGCGCGATCGCGGCGGCGAGCGAGAAGCTCGCGCCCCAGTAGATGATCGCCGCCACCGCCAGCCCGCACAGCGTCACCTGGATCAGGCCCAGCCCGAAAATCTCGTTCCGCATCCGCCACAGCCGCGCCGGGTTCAGCTCCAGCCCGACGATGAACAGCAGCAAGGTGATGCCCAGCTCCGCCACCCCCAGCTTCGACTCGGCGCCGCCGACCAGGCCCAGCGCCTCCGGGCCAACGACGGCGCCGGCGAGCAGATAGCCTAGCGTCGCGCCCAGCCCGAACCGGCGGAACACGAGCACGAAGGCGAGGCCGAAACCGAGCAGCACGACGCCCTCGCCCACCACCGAGCCGCGCAGGGTGGCGAGCAGCTCAGACACGCGCGTACGCCTGCTCCGCCGCCACCGCCGCCTCCGCCGCCGCCTCGAAGGCGAGGCGGATCGACGGGTGGCGCGCGGCATAGCCGAGCGCCGGCGTCAGCACGTCGATGCCGGGCCAGTCGGGCGGGGCGCCCTCGCCCGCTAACCACCTCGTCAGCGCGTCGCGCGCGGCGGCGAGCTCGGCCGGGGTTCGCCCGACAATGGCCTGCGCCAGCAAGCAGGAGGAGGCCTGCCCCAGCGCGCAGGCACGGACCAGCAGCCCGACTTGCGCGACGCGGTCGTCCTCGCCCAGCGCGACATCGACGGTGACGCGGCTGCCGCACACGGGCGAGCGCCGCTCGGCGGTGGCGTGCGGCGCGGGCAGGCGCTCGTGATGCGGGATCGACGCGGCGAGGCGCAGGATCTCCGTATTGTAGAGCGTGCCGCTCACCGCGCGTCCCCGTCACCATCCGGGCGCGGGCCGAACACCGGCTCGCCGCGCCGCCGTCGGTCGAGGATGTCGGCGATCCCCGCGCTGGTCGCGTTCAGCAGCGGATAGGTGCGCGACTTGATCATCCAGTCGGGGCGGCGGGTCGGGCCGCCGCGCGCGGTATCGACCACCAGCGCCGCGAGCATGAAGGCGAGGCTGGCGAGGATCAGCCCCTTCACCGCGCCAAAGCCGAAGCCCAGCGCGCGATCGACCGGCCCCAGGATCGACGTCCGCGTTCGCTTGCCCAGCGCATTGGCGAGCATCCGCCCGACGAGGTAGGTGGCGCCCAGCAGCAGCGCGAACGCCAGCACCGCCGCGCCGGCGACCGTGCCGACCACGTGCGAGATGGCCTGCGTCGCGGGCGCGTGGAACAGCTTCAGCACCATGACGCCCGCCACCCAGGCGAACAGCGACAGCACCTCCGCCACGAACCCGCGCAGGAGCCCCATCAGCGCGGCGCCGGCGACGAACAGCAGGACGACGATGTCGAGGGCGGTCATATCCGCGCTAAGCCGGGACAATGCGATAAAGTCGAGCCACTTTTCGTGTTGTCCAGGATAGCCGACGCGAAGAACGTCACGCCCTAGCGCGCGTGCATACGCGATTCCTTAAATCCCGCCGCTTAGGTGAGGGGCGGGAGGGCTTGTTCGTGGACGTGCTCGTTTGGATTCTGCAGGTCGGTCAGGCGGCGCAGTGGGTCGCGTTGACGCTGGTCGTCGTCGCGGCGATCGGGCTCATCGCCGCCGGGGCGTGGCGGCGCGAGCCGAGACTAGTCCTGCTCGGCGCCGTCGTCGGCCTGCTGCCTATTCGCGGCCCGATGCTGGTCAACCGCGCGCGTGCAGATGCCCGGGCAGATCGTCGCACAGCTATCGCCGCCTTGCCGCGGGTGCCGTTTCCCGCCGCTTACCCACGCCAAATGGTCGTCAAGGGCCAACTCCTGTCGCGCGACGTCGCCCGTCTGATGATCTTGACCGACCTCGACGAGGTGATAGTTGACGATGGCGGCGACCGGCAATGGTTCAGCCGCCCCGATCACAGTCCCTCCTGCCGCGCCGCCGCGACCGCGATTGCCGCCGCCGAGGTGCCGGGCAGCCGATCGGCGGACCGCGCTGAGTGGGCACGGCAGCGTCGTGCAGCGGCGATCGCGCGGCCGGTCTACGCCGGATGCCTGCCGTCGGGTACAACGCCGTTCCCAATCGCGAAGGAGCGCCTATTGGTCCGGCTGGACGGCAAGGTCACCCACCGCGCCCAGGATCGCGGGCCCGCACCGCAGGCTATTCAAATCGACTTGGTCGGGCCGAAACGCGAGACTCTTGTTTATTACGACGAGATGCCGATCCTGCCGATGACGTCCAGCAGCACTCGCCTGATCACCTCGCCGCCCCGCTATCCCTGCCAAGGATTCCAAGACACGCAGGTGATCGCCAATGTCCTCGACGCAGCCAAGAATCGGCCGCAATCCGCCGCGGTCATGACGCGTGACGGGCAGTATATGCCAAACGGCGGTTGTGTGCTCTCGGCCCCCGCAGCGGGCTGAACGCGCATTCCTACCCCCGCCCGAGCAGGTGATCGACGAACTGCGCCAGCGTCCTGAAGCCCGACAGCCGCAGCCCGCTGTCGTCCTTCGCGCCGGCGGGCAGCAGCGCGCGTTCGAAGCCGAGCTTGCCCGCTTCCTTCAGCCGCAGGGGCGCGTGGGCGACGGGGCGGAGCTCGCCCGACAGCGCGATTTCGCCGAACGCGACCGCGTCGGCGGGGATGGGCCGTTCGGACAGCGCGGACACCAGCGCGGCGGCGACCGCGACGTCGGCGGCGGGGTCCTGCACGCGATAGCCGCCGGCGACGTTCAGATACACCTCGCACGCCGAGAAGGAGAGCCCGCACCGCGCCTCCAGCACCGCCAGCACCATGGCGAGCCGGCCGGCGTCCCAGCCCACCACCGCGCGCCTGGGCGTCGCGCCGGACGCGAGGCGGACGACCAGCGCCTGGATCTCGACCAGCACCGGGCGCGTGCCCTCCAGCGCGGGAAACACCGTGGTCCCGGTCACCCCTTCGTCGCGATGCGTCAGGAACAGGGCGGACGGGTTCGCCACCTCGGCCAGCCCGCCGGCCTCCATCGCGAACACGCCGATCTCGTCCGTTCCGCCGAAGCGGTTCTTGATCGCGCGCAGGATGCGGTACTGGTGGCTCCGCTCACCTTCGAACGACAGCACGGTATCGACCATGTGCTCCAGCACGCGCGGGCCGGCGATCGAGCCGTCCTTGGTGACGTGCCCGACCAGCACCAAGGCGGTGCCGCGCTCCTTGGCGAAGCGGATCAGCTCCTGCGCCGACGCGCGCACCTGGCTGACGGTGCCCGGCGCGCCCTCGATCAGGTCGGAGTGCATCGTCTGGATCGAGTCGATCACCAGCAGCGCCGGCGGCGTCCCGCTTGACAGCGTGGTCAGGATGTCGCGCGTCGAGGTGGCGGCGGCGAGCTGCACCGGCGCGTTGCCCAGCCCCAGCCGCTGCGCGCGCAGCCGCACCTGATCCGCCGCTTCCTCGCCCGAGACATAGGCGACGCTCTGGCCCGCCAGCGCCATGCGCGCCGCCGCCTGCAGCAGCAGCGTGGATTTGCCGATGCCCGGATCGCCGCCGATCAACGTCGCCGAGGCCTCCACGAAGCCGCCGCCCAGCGCCCGGTCGAGCTCCGCCACCCCAGACGTCCGCCGATCGGGCAAAGCGGCCGGCGCATCGAGCGCGCTCATCAGCACCATGCGCCCGCCACCCTGCAGGTTATGCTTCGCCTGGAACGGGGTCACGACGCCGCCCGCCTCCTCGACCAGCGTGTTCCATTCCGAACAGTCGCCGCACTGCCCCGCCCACCGCGACGCCACGGAGCCGCAGGCCTGGCAGACATAGCGTTTCTGGGGCTTGGCCATGATCGGGAAAATAGCGGAACAGGACGGGAACGCAAGGGAAAGGGTGACGCGACGCCCCCGGGATCGCTACAGCCCCGGCCCATGGCCCCCTCGGACCTTCGTGTCGCGCTGTTCAGCGGCAATTACAATTACACGCGCGATGGGCCGACCCAGGCGTTGAACCTGCTCGTCGGGCACCTGCTGGGTCAGGGCGCGGCGGTCAGGGTCTATGCGCCGACGTCGGACACACCCGCCTTCGCGCCCGCCGGCGATCTGGTCAGCGTGCCTTCGGTCGCTTTCCCGGGCGAGCGGGGCGAGTATCGCCTGGCGAAGGGCCTGCCCGCCGCGATCCGACGCGACCTGGCGACGTTCGCGCCCAACATGGTCCATCTGTCCGCGCCCGACATCCTGGGCCATCGCGCGCTCAGCTGGGCGCGCGCGCGTGGGCTGGGCAGCGTCGCGTCGCTGCATACGCGGTTCGAGACGTATCTGCGATATTACCATGCCGGCGTGCTGGAGCCACTGATCGTGAGCGTCCAGAAGCGGTTCTACAACCGGGTCGATCGCGTGATGCCGCCGGGCGAGTCGATGGCAGCGGTCGTCAGGAGCTGGGGCGTCACCACGCCGACCGCGATCTGGTCGCGCGGCATCGACCACGACCGCTTCACGCCCGCGCGTCGCGACCCATGCTGGCGCCGGTCGCTGGGCATCGCCGACGAGGCGGTGGCGATCGGCTTGCTGGGGCGGCTGGTGAAGGAGAAGGGGCTGGACGTCTTCGCCGACGTGCTGGCCGAACTGCGCCGGCGCGGCGTGCCGCATCGCGTGCTGGTGGTCGGCGAAGGGCCGGCGCGCGATTGGTTCGAGGCGCAGGCACCCGGCGCGGTGTTCGCCGGCTTCCAGTCAGGCGATGACCTCGGCCGCGCGGTCGCGTCGATGGACGTGTTCTTAAATACCAGCGTGACGGAGACGTTAGGCAACGTCAAGCTGGAGGCGATGGCGGCCGGCGT
>CAXTWJ010000183.1:0-5760 GCA_964247925.1 uncultured Sphingomonas sp. | reverse complement strand
TCCGGTGGTCGCCGGTGCCCGCCACCTTGACCAGCGCCAGCTCGCGCTCGACGTGCGGGCCCTGCGCGGTCAGGTCGGTGACGGAGTGGACCGGCACCAGACGATCGAGCTGGGCGATGATCTGTTCCATCACCGGCCTCGCGGCGGCGGTGACGATGGTCAGGCGGCTGACCGCGTGGTCGGCGGTGATCTCCGACACGGTCAGGCTCTCGATGTTGTAGCCGCGCGCGGTGAACAGCCCGGCGATCCGCGCCAGGATGCCCGGCTCGTTATCGACGAGCACGGCCAGCGTGTGGCGTTCGGCCTTCTCCTCCGGCAGGCGCATCAGACGAGCGCCTTGGCGGCGTCGTCCATGTCGCCCTCGATCTCCGACACGTGCAGGATCATGTCGGTGTGCGCCGCGCCGGACGGGATCATGGGCAGGCAGTTGGCGAGCTTCGCTACCCGGCAATCGACCATGACCGGGCCGTCATGGGCGAGGCAATCGGCGATGCCGTCGTCCAGCGCGTCGCGGCCCTCGATGCGGATGCCGCGCCAGCCATAGGCTTCGGCGAGCTTCACGAAATCGGGCAGCGAGTCCGAATAGCTCTCGGCATAGCGGCCGCCATAGGTCAGGTCCTGCCACTGGCGGACCATGCCCATATATTCGTTGTTGAGGATGAAGACCTTGATCGGCAGCCGGTACTGGGTCGCGGTCGCCAGCTCCTGGATGTTCATCTGGATCGAGGCGTCACCGGCGATGCACATGACCAGCGCGTCGGGATCGCCCAGCTGCGCGCCGATCGCGGCGGGCAGGCCATAGCCCATCGTGCCGAGGCCGCCGCTGGTCAGCCATTTATTCGGCTGCTCGAACCCCCAATGCTGCGCGGCCCACATCTGGTGCTGGCCCACCTCTGTGGTGACGATCGGCTGGCGGTGCGCGGTGGCCTCGTGCAGCGCCTGGACCGCGCGCTGGGGCATGATGTCGGGCCCGTCCTCGTCGAAGCGGAGGCAGTGGCGCGCGCGCCAGCCGGCGATGCGGCGCTGCCACTCGTCCGTATCGGGCCGGGGGTGCTGCCGCGCGTTCCACACGCGCACCATGTCGGCCAGCGCGTGGCCGGCGTCCGCGATGATCGACAGATCGACGCGGACGTTCTTGTTCACGCTCGACCGGTCGATGTCGATATGGACCTTGCGGCTGTGCGGGCTGAACGCGTCGAGCCGGCCGGTCACGCGGTCGTCGAACCGGCTGCCGATCGCGAGGATCAGGTCGGCCTGGTTCATCGCCATGTTGGCCTCGTAGGTGCCGTGCATCCCCAGCATTCCCAGCCATTGCGGCGAGGAAGCGGGAAAGGCGCCCAGGCCCATCAGCGTCGAGGTGACGGGCGCGCCGCTAAGGCTGGCCAGCTCGCGCAGCAGCCGCGACGCGTCGGGGCCGGCATTGATGACGCCGCCACCGGTGTACAGCACCGGGCGCTCGGCGGCGGCAAGCATATCGACCGCCGCCTCGATCGCGCGCGGATCGGCCGTCAGCGCCGGGCGGTAACTGCGGTGCCGCACCACCTCGGGCCTGGCATAGCGCGCGGTCGCGACCTGCACGTCCTTGGGCACATCGACCACCACCGGGCCGGGGCGGCCGGAGGTGGCGATGTGGAACGCCTCGTGCAGCACATCGCCCAGCCGCGCCGGGTCCTTCACCAGATAATTGTGCTTGGAGCAGTGGCGGGTGATGCCGATCGTGTCGGCTTCCTGGAAGGCGTCGGTGCCGATCAGCCCGGTCGGCACCTGGCCGGTGATGACCACCATGGGGATCGAGTCCATCAGCGCATCGGTGATGCCGGTGACGGCATTGGTCGCGCCGGGGCCGGAGGTGACCAGCACCACGCCGGGCCTGCCGGTCGAGCGCGCATAGCCCTCCGCCGCGTGCGTCGCCGCCTGTTCGTGCCGGACCAGGATGTGGCGGATGCGGCCGGACCGGAACAGCGCGTCATAGATCGGCAGCACCGCGCCGCCGGGATAGCCGAACACGACTTCGACCCCGAGGTCGATCAGGGCTTGCACCAGGATGTCGGCACCGGATTGGTCGTGGGTCATCATGCTCTCTCGCGAGGTGGCGCGCAGCTACGGACAGAAAAGATCAGCGTCAACCGTGATCCGCGCAATTTTATTACTCGTCAAACTGGCCGCCAAACGAAAAGGCCGCCCGGAGTGCGGACGGCCTGGTGGCACACGCTACTCCGGACGGCGGGTCAGGGGATAATGAGGGTGACCCGTACGACGGAGGCCATGGAAGACGCGACCAAAGGCTGCGCGGCGAAGCCGGCAAGCTGCACGGACCGGGGCGTCTCGGTCGTCATGGACGGAAGCGTGACACCTGTCCGCGCCGGCGTCAAGCGGCAATCGGGCACTGATCGCGCGCGCGACCGCCTCGACATCGTCCAGCGCCGCCTCGTGCCGGTACCAGGCGGAGGGCGGCTGGTGGCGGAACCAGGTAAACTGGCGCTTGGCGTAGCGGCGCGTCGCCGCTGACAGGCGCGCGGCCGCGGTGGCGGGGTCGCTCTCGCCCCGGACGAGGCGCGCCAGCTCCGGCACCCCGATCGCGCGCAGGACGGGCGCGTCCGCCGGCACGTCGCGCCGGGCGAGCAGCGCGGTCACCTCCGCCGTACCGTCCGCCACGATCAGCGCGGCGCGCGCGGTGATGCGCGCGAGAAGCCAGTCGCGCGGGGGCAGCAGGGCGGTCGCGTGCACCGCAACGTCGTTCCCGATGCCGCCCTCGTGCGCCGCCTGCAACGCTGCCAGTGGCCGCCCGGTGGAGCGCACGACCTCCAGCGCGCGATGGACGCGCGTCGTGTCGTTCGCGTGCAACCGCGCGGCCGCGGGCGGGTCGAGCACGGCGAGGTCGCGATGCGCCTCGGCGACGGGCAGCGCCCGTACCGCCGCGCGGACGGCGGGGTCGATCAGCGGGACGGGCGCGATGCCGTCGATCAGCGTCCGCAGATACAGGCCGGTGCCGCCGACCAGGATTGGCAGCCGTCCGTCGGCGTGGGCGGCGCTGATGGCGCCTCGCGCCTCCGCCGCCCAGCGCGCGGCGGAATAGCCGGTGTCGGCGGCATCGACATGGCCGAACAGCCGGTGCGGCGCGCGCGCCTCCTCTTCGGGCGACGGCCGTGCGGTGACGATGCGCAGGTCGCGATAGACCTGCGCGGAGTCGGCGTTGATGACGATTCCGCCTGTGCGCTCAGCCAGCGCGATCGCCAGCGCCGACTTGCCGCTCGCGGTTGGCCCTGCAATGAGCGCGACGGGTGGGAGGATGGCCTTGTTCATTGCGACGCTGATAGCAGCGGAGAGAATAGCGGAGGACGATTTTCGGGCAGCAGCCGATCGGTTGCGCGATGCGGGATGTCAGCCGACGTGGCGTGGATGGCTCGATGGGGGCAGAGCGGCGGATCTCGAGTTCGTCCGCTCTGCGGGAGCTGCGCGAATCGTGCTGGAAGGTGCATTCGCCCGCACGGACGTGATCGTTCAGCCGCGTGATGATCGCGCCAAGCGCCTGCTCGTCGCCGACATGGACTCCACCATGATCACCGTCGAGTGCATCGACGAGCTCGCTGATTATGCCGGGATCAAGGCGGAGGTGGCGGTCGTCACCGAGGCGGCGATGCGGGGCGAGCTGGACTTCGCGGGCGCGCTGGACGCACGGGTTGCGCTGCTGGCGAGCTTGCCCGAGACCGCGATCGAGCAGTGCCTCCACGAACGGGTGCGGATCATGCCGGGGGCAGAGACGCTGGTCCGGACAATGCGCGCGCGCGGTGGACGTTGCGTGCTGGTGTCAGGCGGGTTCACGCGCTTCGCCGAGCCCGTCGGCGCGCGGATCGGCTTCGACCGGGTGGTCGCCAACGTGCTGGAAATCGAAAACGGGCGGCTGACGGGTAAGGTGGTTAAGCCCATCATCGGTGCGGACGCGAAGCTCGCCACGCTGCGCGCGGAAGCCGCGGCACTGGGCATCGGGCTGGAGCGGACGCTGGCGGTGGGCGACGGCGCCAACGACCTGCCAATGGTGCAGGCGGCGGGGCTGGGCGTCGCCTATCATGCCAAGCCGATCGTCGCGGCAGCGGCCGGCGCGCGGATCGAGCATGGCGATCTGACCGCGCTCTTGTGGGCACAGGGCATCCCGCGCAGCGAATGGGTGATGTAGCCCTCTCCCGCCAGCGGGAGAGGGCAGGCTAATCCGTGATGAGGCAGTTCACCCCCGTCGCCGCGCACGCCTTCTGCGCCGCCGCACGGCTCGCGAAGCCGGTCGCCTGCAGCCGGGTCAGCGCGCCGGCTGCCGAATAGGACGCGCTCGCGCCGTTCATCCGGCCCCGAACCTTGGCCCATAGCGCCTCGGCGGCGGCGCGGGTCTTGAAGGCGCCGAGCTGCGCCGTCCAGCCTCCGGTCGCGGCCACCTTCGCTGCCACTGCCGGTTTCGGGGCAACCGGCTTCGGCGTGGGCGCCTTGACGACCGCAATGGGCTTGGGCGCGACAGGCTTGGGCGCGGGTGTCGGCTTCGCGGCGGGCACTTGCTTCTGCGTCTTGGTCGTCGCTACCTTGGCCGGCGCCGGCGTCGGCGCGTCCATGCTGACGATGTTGGGGTTCGCCACCGGCCGCGACACATCGGCCAGCGCGTATTGCTGGGCCAGCGCCGTACCCTTGGAGCGGTCCGCGGCGGAGATGTACTCATCCATCTGCGCCAACGCCTGCGATGCGGAGGGCAGCCCCTGCGCCGCCGCGCGGGTCATCAGCGCATAAGCGCGAGGATAGTCGCGCGGCACCGCGTCGCCGTTGAACAACATCGTGCCCAACACCAGCTGCGCGCGCGGTTCGCCCCGTCCGGCCGACTTCTCCAGCCAGGGTAGCGCGTCGGCCTTGCGGTCGGCCTGGAACAGCGCGAGCCCGTAATTGTCCTCGCCCTGCGTCAGCCCCTGCAGCGCGGCCTTGCGAAACCAGCTTTCGGCCATCTGCGGATCGACGGGCACGCCGCGCCCGAGCTTGTAGGCCTGCCCGAGATTATACTGCGCCACCGGGTCACCCCCAACCGCGAGCGGCCGCCACTCCTCCACCGCCGCCCGATAGTCACCGCGCCCCCAGGCCTGGTTGCCCGCCGTCAGGTCCGCCAGCGCGGGCGTCGCCGCGCCGATCAGCGCGGCCGCGATCAGCCAAACACGCATCGTTCACTCCCCGTCTTGCCCGTGATCATGCCGCCGAAGCGCCTCGGGACGCAAGCGGCGTTAACCCTTCCTTAGAAGCGGCTGTGGCACCTCGCTTGCCGACTAAACGGGGGACACGGCTTTCTATGCGCGTTCTGGCGATGGCATCGCAAAAGGGGGGATCGGGCAAGACGACCTTGTCCGGCCACCTCGCGGTGCAGGCGCACCTGGCCGGCCAAGGCCCGGTGGTGCTGATCGATATCGACCCGCAGGGGTCGCTGGCCGACTGGTGGAACGAGCGCGAGTGCGACCAGCCCGCCTTTGCCCAGACCACCGTCGCGCGACTCGCCGCCGACCTGGAATCGCTGCGTCAGCAGGGCTTCAAGCTGGCCATGATCGACACGCCGCCCGCCATCACCATGGCGATCCAGAGCGTGATCCAGGTCGCCGAACTGATCGTGGTGCCGACGCGCCCCTCGCCGCACGACCTGCGCGCGGTAGGAGCCACCGTTGACCTGTGCGACCGCGCGGGCAAGCCGCTGATCTTCGTCGTCAACGCCGCCACGCCCAAGGCGCGGATCACGTCGGAGGCGGC
>CAXTWJ010000182.1:0-5770 GCA_964247925.1 uncultured Sphingomonas sp. | reverse complement strand
GCGCGCGCGGCGGCGGCGGCGGCGGGGGCGGGTTCGCCGACGACCTTGACGACGACGTCCCCTTCTAGGTGGACGATATCGGCGCGCAGGGGATCGGGCGTGGCTGGCAGATCGACGCTCAGGCGCGCGACGCTGTCATCGCCGCCTATGATCTGGAGCGGCTACGCCATTCAGCGGCGCTGACGCGGATCACCGATTTCGCGGCGGCATTGTGCGGGGCGCCCGTCGCGCTGGTGACGGTGCTGGACGAGACGGACCAGCACTTTCTCGCGCGCACCGGGACCGAGTTGGACGGCACGCCGCGCAACATCTCCTTTTGCGCGCACGCCATCACCGGCGACGACATCATGGTCGTGACCGACGCGACCGCCGACCCACGCTTCCACGACAGTCCGCTGGTCACTGGCGAGCCCAACGTCCGCTTCTACGCCGGCGTGCCGCTCCACACGGACGAGGGCGTCGCGCTGGGCACCTTGTGCGTGCTCGACATGGTGCCGCGCCCGGACGGGCTGACGCCGGTGCAGCGGCAAGGGCTGCAGGTGCTGGCCGAGAACGTCATGGCGCGCCTGCGCGACACGCGCGACGCCGCCGCGTGGCGCCACGCGGAGGGCGATGCGCGCCGGGCGCTGGACGATTCGGAACAGCGCTTTCACACGCTGGCCGACACCATGCCGCAAATGGTGTGGTCCACGCTGCCCGACGGCTATCACGACTATTACAACGCGCGCTGGTACGAGTTCACGGGCGTGCCGGAGGGCTCGACGGACGGCGAGGGCTGGAACGGGATGTTCCACCCCGACGACCAGGAACGCGCCTGGGCGACGTGGCGCCGCTCGCTGACGACCGGCGAACCGTACCAGATCGAATACCGCCTCCGTCACCGCGACGGCGGGTATCGCTGGGTGCTGGGCCGCGCCCTGCCGATCCGTGACGGGGAGGGCAGGATCACGCGCTGGTTCGGCACCTGCACCGACATCGACGAGGGCAAGCGCGCCGCCGAGGAGCGCGAGGTGGTGGCGCAGGAGCTGAGCCACCGGATCAAGAACATCTTCGCCGTCATCGCCGGGCTGATCTCGTTCGCCGCGCGGCGGCAGCCGGCGATCGCGGGGCTGGCGGAGGATCTGCGCGAGCGGATCGCGGCGCTGGGTCGCGCGCACGACTTCGTGCGGCCGCACAGCCACCGCTCGCGGCCCGACACGCGGCAGGACAGCCTCCACGGCCTGCTCGCCGAGCTCTTCGCCCCCTATCAGCGCGAGGCGGGGGGCGTGCGCGTGGCGGGCGACGACGTGTCCGTGGATGATCGTTCGGCGACGCCGCTGGCGCTGATGTTCCATGAGCTCGCCACCAACGCGACCAAATATGGCGCGCTGTCGGCCGATGCCGGCCTGGTGGACGTGACCATCGCGAGCGACGCCCAGCGCGTCACGATCGACTGGCGCGAGCAGGGCGGCCCGGCCGTCATGCCCGCAGGCGAGGCCGGGTTCGGCAGTCAGCTGATGGAGCTGTCCGCCGTGCGCCAGCTGGGCGGCACGGTCACGCGCGACTGGGACGCCGCGGGGCTGCACGTCCGACTGGAGGCGCCGCTGACCGCGTTCGCGCGTTAGGCCGCAGTCACCAGCGCCGTGTCCGCGACCGTGCCGTCGCACGCCAGCGCCGCGGCGGCGAGGATGGCGCGGTCGCTGAACGGCTTGCGCACGAAGCCGAGCGCCGGGGGCACCTTGTCGATCTGGGCGGGGTTGGCGGTGACATAGACCACGCGCACGCCATGGTCGTGCGCGATCGTGCTGGCGATGCCCGGGCCGCTGGCGCCATCGCGCAGGTTCACGTCCACGAAAGCGAAGGCGCACTGGCCCGCCGCCTCCAGCGCCTCCGCCCGGTCGGCGGCGATCGCCACGACCGTGTAGCCGGCGTCCTGCAGGATGCGTTCGAGATCGAGCGCGACAAAGATCTCGTCCTCGACGATCAGCGCGGTCTTCATCATGTGATAACCCAAGTCATCACGCTTCAACCTCAGCTGATTGCCGTTGGTTCCGGTGCTTCACCGTCGCAGCAGGAAAATAGCGTGTTCCGCGAAGAGGTTGGCCGCCGCCGCCCCGCGCCGTCGGTTGCCGGCCAGGAACCAGGCCTGTTCCACCGCGACCTGCCGCTCCGCCAGGAACGCGCGGAAATCGTCCACGGTGACGTGGTGGATGTTTGGCGTATCGTACCACCGCTCGGGCAGCAGCCGCGTCACCGGCATCCGCCCGCCCCACAGCAGCGACAGCCGCACGCGCCAGTGCGCGAAATTGGGGAAGGACACGAACGCCCGCCGCCCGATGCGCAGCAACTCGTCCAGGACGAGGTGCGGCGCGCGCGCGGTCTGCAGCGTCTGGGACAGGATGGCGTAGTCGAAGGAGCCCGACGGATATTCGGCCAAATCGACGTCGGCGTCGCCCTGCACCACCGACAGGCCGCGCCCGACGGCGGCGGCGACGTTGGCCGCGTCGATCTCCAGCCCGCGCGCATCGACGCGCTTTTCGTCGCGCAGCGCCGCCATCAGCTGCCCGTCGCCACAGCCCACGTCGAGCACGCGCGCGCCGGGTTCCACAGCGGCGGCGATGACGGCCAGGTCGGGGCGTAGGCTCATGGTAGCGCGCGCAGTTGCGCGGCGGCATCGGGGTGAAGCCGCTCCATATACCGTTCGGGCCGGAGCGGCGCGTGGAAGCCGAGCGGGGCATAGACGCCGTGCGCGTCGCCCGTGACCAGCGCGAAGCGGCGGATGCCGGCATAGTCGGGATGGTCGAGAAACCAGCCCACCATCCGCCGCCCCAGCCCCTGCCCGCGTGCGTCCGCGTCGATCCACACGTCCGCGATCCAGGCGAAGGTCGCGCGGTCGCTGATCGCGCGAGCATAGCCGATCTGCACGCCGTCACCATACGCGCCCAGACAGTGCGACCTGGCCGCGGCACGCTCCACCAGCGCGCGCTCGATGCCGGGCGACCAGTAGCTCGACGCGAGCCAGGCGTGGATGCGGTCGAACTGCAGCCGGGCCGGATCGTCGGACAGCTCGATCACGCGGCACTCCCCAGAAATCCTGCCACCACCCGGTTCAGCGCCGGCGACTCGAGCAGGAAGGCGTCGTGGCCATAGGGGCTGCTCAGCTCCACAAAGCTGGTCGGCGCACCGGCGGCGTTCAAGGCATGGACGATGTGGCGCGAATCGGTGGTCGGGTACAGCCAGTCGGTGTCGAACGACACGAGGCAGAAGCGAGTGTCGCGCGCGAAGGCGTCCGCCAGCCGGCCGCCATGCTCCTCCGCCAGGTCGAAATAATCCATCGCGCGGGTGATGTAGAGGTAGGAGTTGGCGTCGAAGCGGTCCACGAAGCTCAGCCCCTGGTGGCGCAGGTAGCTTTCGACCTGGAAGTCCGCGTCGAAGCCGAAGGTCTTGGCCCCATCTGGACTGTCTGGCCTCGCCTGCAGCCGGCGCCCGAACTTGTCGGTGAGGCCGGCCTCCGACAGATAGGTGATGTGCGCCGCCATGCGCGCGACGGCGAGGCCGGCGGCGGGCGGTTCGCCGCTATAATAGGCGCCACCCCGCCAGTTCGGATCGGCCATCACCGCCTGTCGCCCGACTTCGTGAAACGCAATGTTCTGCGCGGAATGGCGCGCGGTCGCGGCGATCACCACGGCCGCCGCGACGCGGTCGGGAAAGGTCGCGGCCCAGCTCAGCGCCTGCATCCCGCCCATCGAGCCGCCGACGACCGCGACGAGGCGCGCGATGCCGAGATGGTCGAGCAGCAGCGCCTGCGCGCGCACCATGTCGCGGATCGTGATGACCGGGAAGGCCATGCCCCAGGGCTCGCCGGTCGCGGGGTTGGCGGACGCCGGCCCGCTCGACCCCATGCAGGAACCCAGCACGTTGACGCAGACCACGCAGAAACGGTCGGTGTCGATCGGCTTGCCCGACCCGACCATGGCCGCCCACCAGCCCGGCTTGCCTGTGCGCGGGTGGGCACTGGCGAGGTGTTGATCGCCGGTCAGCGCGTGACAGACCAGCACGGCGTTCGACGCATCGACGTCCAGCGTGCCATAGGTCTCATACGCGACGTCCACCGGGGACAGGGTGCCACCGCCATCCAGCGCAAGCGGGTCGGGCAGCGTCACGCGGCGATCAGGGCCGAAGCGGGCGTCCATGGCGAGGCGTTAGGGGATGAGCTCTCCGCCGTGGCCCCCCCCCCCCGGGCGGGGGGGGGGGGGCCGGGGGAGGGTGCGCCCCGCTACAGCGCCGGCCATGACCGCCCCGCAACCGAAATCCTGGATCATGGGCATCGCGCCCTACATTCCCGGCCGCTCCACGACCGATGACGGCCGTAAGGTGGTGAAGCTGTCCTCGAACGAAAACCCGCTCGGCACGCCGCCCGCCGCGCGCGAGGCGTTCGTCAGGGCGGCGGGCGAGCTGGAACGCTATCCCGACGCATCCGGCGCGATCGTGCGCGAGGCGATCGCGGCGAAGCATGGGCTGGACCCGGCGCGCATTATCTACGGCAACGGCTCGGACGAGGTGCTGCACCTCGCCGCCGGCGCGTTCGCCGGGCCGGGGGACGAGGTGATCTTCGTCCGCTACGGCTTCGCGGTCTATGAGATCGCGGGGCGGCGCGTCGGCGCGGTGCCGGTGGTGGCGCCCGACCGCGACTATGCGACGGACGTGGACGGGGTGCTGGCCTGCGTCACCGAGCGGACGCGGATCGTCTACATCGCCAACCCCAATAACCCGACCGGCACCCACAGCAGTCGCGACGAGATCGCGCGGCTGCACGCGGGGCTCCGTTCCGACATCCTGCTCGTCCTCGACCACGCCTATGCCGAGTATATCCAAGGCGATGCCGAAGATGGCGGCATGGCGCTGGCCGCGAGCGCCGCCAACGTGCTGGTGACGCGCACCTTCTCCAAGATGTACGGGCTGGCCGCCGAGCGGATCGGCTGGGGCTATGCCGCCCAGCCGGTCATCGAGGCGATGCACCGCATCCGCCTGCCCTTCTCCATGACCATCGCCGGGCAGCACGCGGCGGTGGCGGCGCTGGGCGACACCGGCTTCGTCGAGCACGCCCGCGCGCACAACGCCAAGTGGCGGCGCTGGTTCGCCGACCAGATCGCAAACCTAGGCAATGCCGGGCTGCGCGCGATCCCGAGCCAGGCGAACTTCGTGCTGGTGCTGTTCGAGGGGGAACTGACGGCGGAGGCCGCGTACAAGGGGCTGATGGACGCCGGCTACATCGTCCGCTGGCTGCCCGGCCAGGGCCTGCCGCACGGGCTGCGCATCACGATCGGGACCGAAGACGAGTGTCGAGGCGTCATGACCGCGCTGAGGGCACTTGTCGAACACCATGCCGCGGCCGCGTCGGCGGTGCCGGCGGACGAGGGCATCGAGCGGGGCTGATGCTGCCCTTCGCTCGTGTCACGATCATCGGCCTGGGCCTGATCGGCTCGTCGATCGCACGGGCGGTGCGCCACGCCATGCCCACCGTGCGGCTGACCGGCCACGACGCGGACCCGGCCGTGCGCGAGACGGCGCGCGCGCTCGACCTGTGCGACGACGTGACCGACACGCCGGGCGCGTCGGTGATCGACGCGGACCTGGTCATTCTGTGCGTGCCGGTCGGCGCGATCGGCGCCGCGGCGGCGGCGCTGGCGGACGACCTGCCCGCCGACGCGATCGTGTCGGATGTCGGCAGCTGCAAGGACGAGGTCGCGCGCGCGCTCCGGGCCGCCCTGCCCGATGCCACGATCGTTCC
>CAXTWJ010000181.1:0-5787 GCA_964247925.1 uncultured Sphingomonas sp. | reverse complement strand
CGCGCGCGCGCGTGCGCGTCCGAGGTGCGCACCGGCAGCTGCCAGCCGAGCCAGGAGCGCGCCGGCACGCCCGCCGCCTGCAGCGCGATCGCGAGCAGCCCGCTCGTCACCTGCTCGCCCGACGCCACCACCACGTCATACTCACGCGGATCGTACAGCGCCGACGCCTCCCGGCAGAAACCGACCAGGCGATCCGTCTCACCCGCCATCGCCGACACGACCACCGCGATCTGGTTGCCGGCCGTCACCTCGCGCTTGACGCGCGCGGCGACCGACCGGATGCGCTCGATGCCCGCCATCGACGTGCCGCCGAACTTCATCACGATACGGGCCATGCACGAGACCTTGGGGGACGGGGGCGGCCCTGTTAGGGGACGGCGCATGCCGGATGCAAGGTTTCAGGCTCGGGCGGCGCCCGCCGGCACGGTCGATCCGAAGGAGGCGGCGCATTTCGGCGCGATGGCGGCGCAGTGGTGGGACCCGGCGGGCTCGTCGGCGATGCTGCACCGGCTCAACCCGCCGCGCCTCGCCTATCTGCGGGGCCGCATCGACGCGCACTGGGGCGGCGACGGGCAGGACTTCACCCCGCTCGCCGGGCGGCGCGCGCTGGACGTGGGCTGCGGTGCCGGGCTGCTCGCGGAGCCGCTCGCCCGGCTCGGCGCGGCGGTGACCGGGATCGACGCCGCCGCCGAGGTGATCGAGGCGGCGCGTGCCCATGCGGCGGCGAGCGGGCTATCGATCGACTACCGCGTCGGCGGCGTCGAGCAGCTCGGGGACGAGCGGTTCGACCTCGTGACAAGCCTGGAGGTGATCGAGCACGTCGCCGACCCGCGCGCCTTCGTGGCGGGGCTCGCCGGCGCGCTGGCCGAGGGCGGGCTCCTGGTCCTGTCCACGCCCAATCGCACGCCCTTGTCGCGCCTGGCCATGATCGGGATCGCGGAAGGCACCGGCCGCATCCCGCGCGGCACGCATGACTGGTCGAAGTTCCTGACGCCGTCCGAGCTGACGGCACTGCTCGAGGGCGTCGGGCTGCGCGTGACCGACGTGCAGGGCCTGTCCTTCTCGCCCGGCCGGGGCTTCGCGCTGTCCGACTCCACCGCGCTCGATTACTTCGTCACCGCCGTGCATGGCTAGGCTGGCCTGGGTAGCGGTCGCGCTGCTGCTGTGCCTCCTCGCGCTCGCGCGGCCGATCGACCATGACGAAAGCCAGTATGTCGCCGCCGCCGTCCTGACCGCGCACGGCGCTCTGCCCTATCGCGACTACGCCTATCTGCAGACGCCGCTGCAGCCGTTCCTGTTCGCGCCCCTCGCCTGGGCGGCGGGGACTTGGGCGTGGCCGGCGCTGCGGCTCGCCAACGCATTGTGCGGCGCGGTGACGCTGTGGACGACCTGGCGCGCGGCCCGCCTGCTCGCGCCGGCGCGCGTCGCACTCGCGGCGGTCGCGCTGTTCGCGTGTTGCGACGTCTTCCTGTTCTCGGTCGGCACCGCGCGCAACGACGCGCTGCCCGCGGCGTGCCTTGCCGGTGCGCTGTGGCTCGCGGTCCGGGCGGAGCAGGACGGCGCGAGCCGCGGCCGGGCGGCGCTGGCCGGGCTGCTGCTCGCGGCGGCGGCGGCGAAGGTCAGTTACGCGCTGCCAGCGGTCGCGTACGGACTGTGGGCGCTCATGCACCGGCGGCACCGGCCGGTCTTTGTCGCGCTCGGCGCCGCGCCAATGCTGCTGTTCGTCGGATGGACATACGCGCTCGCCCCCGACGGCTTCGTGTTCGGCGTCTGGACCTTCCCGACCAAGGCTCCGCTCGACTGGTACGCCGATCGTCCGTGGAAGCTTTCGCTCGCCGCCAAGCTGCTCGACATGCTCAAGTTCCTGGCGCTCGGCCCCGCGCTGCTCGCCCTTGCCGTCGCTGTCCGCCGCCGCGCGCCCCCTATGCTCGTGCTGCTGCTCGCGGCAGGCGCGATCGCGGCGCTGCTGCCGACCCCGACCTGGCGGCAATATCTCCTGCCGCTGCTGCCACCGCTGTTCGTGCTGCTCGCGCACCGCTGGGCGGCCGCGCCCCCGAGCCGCGCGCAGCGGATCGTCGCCGTCACGCTCGCCACCGCCGGCCTTGCGCCGACGGTGCTCGCGCTGGCGAGCGGCCGGCCAGCTATGGTCGATGCGATGCGCGATGGCGCTGCCATCCGGCGCACGATGGACGCCGCCGGCATCGCCGATCGTCCGGTCGCGACGCTGTCGCCGCAGTTCCTGCCCGCTACCGGCCGGCTGCCCGACGCGCGCTTCGCCACCGGGCCGTTCGTGTTCCGCGGCCGCGGGCTGGCGCTGCCGGCGAGCGCGACGGACCTGCGCGTCGTGCAGCAGGGCTTTATCGCCTGCGCGCTGCTGCCGCCCGCCGTGCTGGTCGGCGGCGAGAGCGACTGGACCAGCGGCGACGACCGGCTCGACCGCGTGCTGGAGCGCGCGGTCGTCACCCGCGGCTATCGGCGCGTCGGCGTGCCCGGCACCCCCTTCCGGCTCTACGTCCGCGCCGCGATCACCCCCTGATAATGCGCCACCAGCGCCGCCGCGTGCTCCTCGTCCGAGCGCACCCGCGTCCCGGCCTGCGCCGCCGCTGCCCGCAGCCCGGCCTGGTCGCGCCCGAACAGCCGCCCAATCGCGTCGGCGCAGGCGTGCGCGTCCCTGGCGCGGTACGTTTCCGCATAGCTCGGGGCCGCCGCCTCGAACGCGCCGCCCTCGTCGGGCACCACCATGGGCAGGCCGGACGCCAGCGCCTCGTACGCGACCAGCCCGAACGGCTCGGCGGACGAGCCGTGAATGAAGGCGTCGGCCGACGCCATGATCCTCGCCAGCCCGGGCCGGTCATAGACGGGGCGGAACAGCCGCACGTGCGGGCTCTCGCCCACGTGCCGCGCCAGCGTCGCCGTCGCCATCCCCTGCCCCAGCAGCACCAGCCCGACCGGCAGCCGGGCGCCCGCGCGCCCGACCGCGTCGATCACCATGGGCCAGCGCTTCTCGCGATGATGCCGCCCGACCCCGACCAGCAGGTGGGCGCTCGGCGGCAATCCGCATTGCTGGAGCAGCGACTCGCGCAGGGTCTCGTCGCGCAGCGCCGGCGAGAAGGGCCGCCGGTCGATTCCGAGCGTGATCGCCGCGTCGACACGCAGGCCCCGCGCGCGCAGCCGCTTGAACAGCGCGGGGCCGTTCGTGACCACGGTGTCGAACCGCTCGAGGAAGCGCGCCATGTACCGGTCGTACCAGCCGAAGGCCCGCTCGATGCGCCGACTGCTCGCGAAACGTTCCAGGTACGTCTTCGCATACGCTTCCATGTTGTCTCCATGGAAGAAGTAGGACTTCACCGCCCGCCCGTGCCACGCCGCGACGATCCATGCCGGCCGCCACGGCGACGAGCATTCCACGACGTCGGGGTCGAAGCGGTCGAGCAGCCGGTGGATCGGCGCCGCGTCCCAGAACAGGCGGTAGTTGCGGTCGAACGGCATCGGCGGCGAACGGCGCCAGATGACCCGGCCACCGCCGGGCCGCCGCTCCTCGCGGTCCTCACGCCCGGGCGCCACCACGATCAGCTCGTGCCCTTGATCCGCCAGGATCGCCATCTTGCGATCAAGATACGTCCTGACGCCGCCGCCGGTCGGTGAATAGAACTCGTTGACATCGACAATCCGCATCTGCGCGCTAGCGACGGTCAGCCCATCGGGCCGAAGCCCGACAGCCCGCGTAGATACTGGGCGCGGATGGTGACGCGCGCCACGCCCGCCGGCACCTCCACGATCGCCTGGCCGACCTTGGGGCGCGAGCGGCCCAGCCGCTGGTTGGACGCGAAGCCCGCCCCGTCCGACCAGATCGAGAACTTGTTCCTGCCGTCGCGATTGTGCGTGAACAGCAGCGCATAGCGCCCCGGCCGCGGCACCCGGATGCAGATCTCCGGATTGCCGGCCGGCGGCACGGGCGCGCGCACGCGACGGAACAGCTTGCCCTGTTTCAGGAGGTCGCGGTCGTCCTTCAGGAAATCCTGTTCGTCCGGCGGGTACAATTCCAGCTTCAGCTCGCCCGTGCGGTCCTTCAGCCCGACGACCGTGACCAGCACCGCCGGTCCGCCCTCGGCGCACGCCGCCGCGTCGGCGCCCAGGACGGTCGCCCCGGCCGGGGTCGTCCCGACCAGTAGCGCGAAGGGGATCAGATGCTTCACCATGGCCGTCTCCTGGTCACCAGGCCATGAACCCCGAATATGACGATCCAGAGGACGTGCGTCGCCAGCGTCAGCGCGGCGGTGAATGCGACCAGTTCCGACAGGGCGCGGTCCTGCCCGATCAGCAGGATGGCGAAGTTGGCGAACAGCAGGTCCTTGTTGGGGACCAGCGGCAGGCGCGACACCAGCAGCCGCCCGGCCGCCAGAAACAGCCACATCCCGACCGACACGTCGGGCAGCGCGAAATGCCAGGCGAGCGCGATCAGCGTCGAGCCGGCGAGGAGGCGCAGGCAGTGAATGCCGAACACCTCCCACAACGCGCGCCTGGACAGGGAGAAGACCCGTCGGGAGAACAGCAGGAACGGCAGCGACATCGCGCACAGCAGGATCGCCGACCACCAGCCCGTGTGCAGTTCGCTGGGCGTCAGCAGCCCGCGCGCCAGCGGCAGCGCCACGACGATCATCGCCAGCGTGATGGCGTTGCCGGCGATCGCGGACAGGATGGTCACATCCTTCACCGCGCCGAACGGTGACGCGACCAGTGTCGCGCGCGCGCGTGCCCAAGCATAGAAATAGGCATCGCCGGAGTAGCCGATCACCACCTCGTTCGCGATCCGCTTCTTAATCAGCGCCGCCAGCCCGTCGATCGGAATGCCCCACAGCCGGCGGAAGATCAGCCAGTCGCCCGTCGGCGGCGACAGGTACAGCAGCGTGAAGCACAGATAGAAGCGCGGGTCCGTCGGGGTCGCGCGGGTCAGCCCGCCCAGCCCGCGATCGAGCAGCTCGTGCGCCAGCCCCGCGATCATCAGAAGCGTGATCAGCGCGCCGACCAGCGTCGGCCAGCGCGAGCGCGCGACGCGCAGCGGCTCCAGTCCGGCCAGCGCCGCGCCGGAACCGGACGGGATGATCTCGGGCGCGAGCGGCGTCATGGGCGCCCCGGTAGCGGTTCGGCGCCGTAGGGGGAACAACCCGCTTGCCGCTTTCGCCCAACGGCACCAGCCGATAGGCGAGTCGCCGTGCCCGTCGCCCACGTCCTTACCTATGCCCGCGACCTGGCCGGTGGCGGCGTGGAGCGCGCGATGCTGCGGCTGGCGGACGGATGGGCGGCGGCGGGTCGCCGGGTGACGCTGGTGATCGGCGACACCGCCGGCCCGCTCCGGTCCGAGCTGCCCCCCGGCATCGCGCTGATCGAGCTCGGCACGCCCGGCATGACGGCGCTCGCCCGCGCGCTGCCGGGGGCCGTGCGACGCGAGCGGCCGGACGTGATCTTCTGCCCGGGCAACCATTATACCAGCATCGCCGCGTGGACGCGGCTGTCGCTTGGGCGCGCGGCGCCGCCCATCGTCGCCAAGATGTCCAACGCGGTGGCCCGCGCCGACCACCGCGCGCTCGCCGACCGGGGCCACCGCGCGTGGCTGCGGCTGCACGCGCTGTTCCTCGACCACCTGGGGGCGATGACGCCCGCGACCGCGCGCGCGGCCGCGCGGGCGACGGGCATGACGGGGCGCGTCACCGTGATCCCCAACCCGCCTGCGCGCCCGCTGCCGCCCGCGCCGCTGCCGCCGCTGCCATCCCGTTTCGTGCTGGGGGG
>CAXTWJ010000180.1:4511-5814 GCA_964247925.1 uncultured Sphingomonas sp. | reverse complement strand
GGCCAACCGCCGGGCCACCCGGCGGTTGGCCCTGGCGCCGGCGGTGGCGAGCGGGTTCACCAGCGCCTCGTAGCGGCCGAACAGATGCTCGACGCGGTCGCGGTCGGACGCGAAGGGCGCGGGCCGGTAGAGCCGATCCACCGCGAGATCGAGCGCGCCATGCGCGCGGCGGAGGTCGGCGGGCATGGTGTCGGGGTCGTAGAGGTCGGCCAGGCTGGCGGTCGGATGCGCGGCGCGGGCGTCGAGCACGGCCTGGGCTAGCGCCTCCACCCGGGCGCGCTGCGCGGGGGTGGTGTCGGGCCAAGGGAAGGTGTTGTAAACGAGGCCGTGAGTGTAGCTGTAGTCACTTTTCAAGCGTCCTCCGATATGGGCCAGCCAAGCCATGTGAACTCGACTGGTCAGGATACCGAATTGCCACACAGTTGCATTGGCGAGGATACGCAGCTTCTGGCTCGCGATTACCTCAGTTCCGAGCCAGCCAATTGGAACATATTCTCGACGCTCGGAACTAGTGTTCGGAATCACCAGATAATCAGCGGTTAACCGTTCGTCGACGCCAAGCCGTGTTGGAAATTTAGCCATTGTTACTGTACTCGGCCGATTACTGCCGGATCGGTACTCTTTCAGCTGGCGCATACGGTCGGTGACGAGCGGCAATCTCCGAAGTAGCACTGGATCGGCATCAGCTAAGTACAGAATCGATCTAGCAAAGCCGTTTATGTACTCGTCACCCCCCAAGAAGTCGCGAAATAGCTGCCGAGCATCCGGCTCTCTTTCCAAGAACGCTTTCATTTCGGCGTGCGTAAAAGTGAGAATACCGTTGTCGATCATCTGCACGCCCGACTTGAGCAGTGCAGCACCGTTGATCGGCCGCCCCTCCTCGCGCACGACTAGGTGCCGGTTCGCCACCCCACGTGCGTCAAACAGATACGCCGTCAGCGCCGCGTGGCGCGTCTCGATCGGCTCGCCTCTGATGTCGGGATAGCTGAACAGCCGCTTCTCGGCGGGCTCGGCGTCGCGGTGGCTCAGGCCGATGACGACGACATGGACGTGCGCCGCGCCGCGCGCCTCGCTGCCCCAGCTGAACGTCCGGTGCGCGAACGCGATCTCCAGCCCGAAGCGATCGAACAGGTTGGGCCAGAGCTGCGCGACCTGCTCGCCCTGGCAGATCGAATTGGTCGCGACGAAGCCGACCCGAACCCGGCGAGCCGGCGAGCCGGCGCGCCCGCGAGCCCGCGAGCCCGCGAGCCGGCGCGCTTGTTCGGCAGCGTACTCGGCGTCCACCCGAACATTGCCAGACAGC
>CAXTWJ010000180.1:0-4501 GCA_964247925.1 uncultured Sphingomonas sp. | reverse complement strand
CCGCCCCCCCGCCCTCGGCCCGCCGCCGCCCCCCCCCCCCCGGCGAGCTTTTTCGTCAGAGTCGTCGGATGCAACAGTATAATTCACATACTGCCCCGCCTTGATGAACCACGCCGCGACGAGGTCCAGTGTCCCGCCCGACCCGCCGAGCTGCGCGATGCGGCGGACCTGCGCGCGCTGCTCGGGCGTCTGGAACTTCGCGCCCACGAACGGCGGGTTGCCCATGATGTAATGGAGCCGCTCCGGCGGGCACACGCTGGCCCAGTCTAGGTCGAGCGCGTCGGCGTGGACGATGCGCGCGGAGTCGCGCAGCGGGATGCGCGCATAGTTGGTCGAGAAGGCGGCGCCGAGCGCGTTGTTGGCGAGATGATCCGCCATCCACATCGCCACCTCCGCGATGCGCGCGGGGAACTCCTCCACCTCGATGCCATGGAATTGGCCGACCTTGACCAGGCTGAGCAGCCCCGGATCGAGCATGCCCTGCCGGCGCTCGTCGCCGGTGTCGGTCAGCACCTTGGGCCAGCGCGCCTCCAGCGCGTCGAGCTCGAGGCGGCGGAGCTCGCGATAGGCGACGACCAGGAAGTTGCCGCAGCCGCATGCGGGATCGAGGAAGGTCAGCCGCGCCAGCTTGCGGACGAACTCGTCCAGCGCGGCGTCGCGACCGCCGCGCCGCGCGACGATCGCGACGAGCTCCGCGCGCAGGTCGTCGAGGAACAGCGGCCCGATGACCTTCAGGATGTTGGCTTCGGACGTGTAGTGCGCGCCGATGCGGCGGCGCTGCGCGGCGGACATCACCGACTGAAACAGCGAACCGAAGATCGCCGGGCTGACCCCGCTCCAGTCGTGGCGCGCGGCGTCGAGCAGCAGCGCGCGCATGGCCGCGTCGAACACCGGCGTCCGCAGCCGCCCGGCGAACAGCGCGCCGTTGACATAAGGGAAGGCATCCAGCTCGCCGGGCAGGTTGTGCTGGCGCTCGTTGGCGGTGCCGTTTTGCCCATCGGGCGTGTCGAGCACGTCGAACAGCTCGACCAGCACGCGGCCGACGTCGCTGCCGTCCTCGCGCGTGTCGTTCTCGATCAGCTGCAGGAAAATGTCCTTGGGCTGGAAGATGCCCGTGTCGTCGGCGAACAGGCAGAACAGTAGCCGGACGAGCAGCTGTTCGAGATCGTGCCCCTTGTAGTTCGCCGCCGCGAGCGCGTCGTGCAGCCTGCCCATCAGCTCGGCGGCCTTGATCGTGACGCCCGCCTGCGTCTCGAAGCTGCGCTGGCGGCCGAGGATGAAGGCGAACGCCTCGACATGGGCGTGCAGCTCGGCCAGCGCGAACCGGGTTCCGTGCCCGTGTCCAGATCGAGCAGCCGCCAGGTCTGGAAATCGCAGGTAAGGACGTAGCGGGGCTGTTCGGCCTCCGGCAGGCCGTCGATGTAATCGAGCGCCTGCACGCCGGCCCTGTCGAGGTCGAGCCGCGCGCTCTTCTGTTCGACCAGCAGCACGCGCGGCCAGAACAGGTCCATGAAGCCCGACTTGTTGTTGAGCAGCTTCACGCGCCGTTCAAAGGTGGCGACGCTGCGCCGCTTCACCCCGAAGATGCGGAAGAATTCCTCATAGAAGGGCTGCGTCTCGCCCTTCTCGTAATGCGCGTCGCGCCATTCCTCGCTGAACGCGCGGGCGCGGCGGCGCATCTCGTCCCAGCCCAGCCTCATGGGCGGGATTGTGGCGGAGGTGGGGCGCGGAGGAAAGGGGCTTGCGTGGGCTTGCGCTGACGAGGTGGCCCGCTACGCTCCACCGATGCTCGGGCCGATCCGCCGTCGCGTCAGCCCCCATGCTCGACGGCTCCGGCGTGACAAGACGGATTGCGAGCAGCGCTTCTGGCTCGCGGTGCGCGATCGGCGGCTGGGTGGATTTAAGTTCCGGTTCCAGCATAGCGTGTGGCCGAGCGTCGCGGATTTCGCCTGTCTGGAAGCGATGCTGATCGTAGAGATCGACGGCGGGCAACATGGGTCGCCCCGCGACCTGGCCAGGACCGCGGCGCTGGAAGGGCGGGGCTATAAGGTGCTGCGGTTTTGGAACAACGACGTCATCGAAAACCTGCCCGGGGTGCTGCAAGTGGTGTTGACCGAGTGCGAACGGCGGCGGGTTCGCTAGCCCTCTCCCGCCATAGCGGGAGGGGGAGGGAGCCGCCACCGGCGGCGGAAGGGTGTGGGGTGTTTCGGGCGGGGGTGGAGGGAGGAGGGCCTCACCTCCCACCGGCATACCCGGCGGGCCCCTCCTCTCCCGCGAAGGCGGGAGAGGGCTTTGTTCGCTCGTCACTTCGCATGGTAAAAGTCATACACCTGCCGCGCCACCGCCGCCGATACGCCCGGGGCCTGCTGCAAATCCTCCAGGCTCGCGTTCCTGACCGCCCTGCCGGTGCCGAAGTGCATCAGCAGCGCCTTCTTGCGCGCGGGGCCGATGCCGGGCACCTCGTCCAGCGGCGACGCGCCGATCGCCTTGGCGCGCTTCTCGCGGTGCGCGCCGATCGCGAAGCGGTGGACCTCGTCGCGCAGTCGCTGGAGGTAGAACAGCACGGGGGCGTTGACGGGCAGCTGGAACTCGCGGCCGTCCAGCATGTGGAACACCTCCCGTCCCTCGCGGCCGTGGTGTGGTCCCTTGGCGACGCCGACCAGGCACACATCCTCGATGCCCAGGTCATCGAGCACCGCCTTCGCGGCCGCCAGCTGGCCCTTGCCGCCGTCGAGCAGCACCAGGTCGGGCCACGTCCCGTCATCGCGGTCCGGGCTCTCCTCCAGCGCGCGGGCGAAGCGGCGGGTGAGCACCTCGCGCATCATCCCGACATCGCTGTCGGTCTGCGCCTGCTTGATGTTGAACTTGCGATACTGGCCCTTGCGGAACCCCTCCGGCCCCGCGACCACCATCGCGCCGACCGCGTTCGTGCCCTGGATGTGGCTGTTGTCATAGACCTCGATCCGGTCGGGCGGCTCGGGCAGGTCGAACAGCTCGGCGACCTCGCGCAGCAGCTTCGCCTGGGTGGTCGATTCGGCCAGCCGGCGGTCCAGCGCCTCCACCGCGTTGCGCTTCGCCTGATCGAGCAGCCGGCGCCGCGTGCCGCGCTGGGGCGTGCCGAGCGCGACCTTGCGCCCCGCCTGCGCCGCCAGCGCCTCGGCGAGCAGCGCCTGGTCGGGCAGCTCGCGATCGACGAACACGGTGCGCGCGGGTGGCACCTCTTCATAGAACTGCATGAGGAACTGGGCGAGAACTTCCGCTTCCGGACCATCAGCCACATGCCCGGGAAAGAACGACCGATGCCCCCAGTTCTGCCAGCCCCGAATGAAGAACGCCTCGATCCCGACCACCCCGTCCTTCGCCGCGAGCGCGAAGATGTCGGCGTCGCCCACGCCCTCCGCGTTGATGAACTGCGTGCCCTGGATGAAGGTCAGCGCCTTCAGCCGATCGCGCAGGATCACCGCGCGCTCGAAATCCATCGCCTCGGCCGCCTCCTGCATCTCCGCGCCGAGCTTGGCCTGCACCTGCGTGCCCTTGCCGGCCAGGAACTGCTTGGCCTCGTCGACCAGGTCCTGATAGCCGGCCTCGTCGATGCGGCCGACGCAGGGCGCCGAGCAGCGCTTGATCTGATAGAGCAGACACGGGCGGTCGCGCGTCTTGAAGAAGCCGTCGGTGCAGGAGCGGAGCAGGAACAGCTTCTGCAGCGCGTTGAGCGTGTTGTTGACGGAGCCGGCCGACGCGAACGGGCCGTAATAGTCGCCGGTGAACCGGCGCGCGCCGCGATGCTTCTGGACGCGGGGGAACTGCTGGTCGCCGCGCAGCAGGATGAAGGGAAAGGATTTATCGTCGCGGAGCAGGACGTTGTAGGCGGGGCGATACCGCTTGATCAGCTGCGCCTCGAGCAGCAGCGCCTCCGCCTCGTTGTTGGTGGTGACGATGGTCATGGCGCGGCACTGCGACACCATGCGCTGCAACCGCTTGGGCAGGTTCCTGACCTGCGTGTAGTTGGCGACCCGCGCCTTGAGCTGCCGCGCCTTGCCCACGTAGAGCACGTCGCCCTTGGCATCCAGCATCCGGTACACGCCCGGCGCGAGCGGCAGCGTCTTGAGCACGTTGCGGATCGCGGCCACACCCGCATCGAGATCGGGCGTGTCCGAGCCGCGGACGGTGAAGGTGGCCTTGTCTTCGTTGAACCGGGTGGGCGGGCCGTAAGCGGACATGGACGGCATTTAGGAGTGGCCGAGTCGCGCGGCTAGGGTTCAGAGCGGTCGGACGCGCCGCGGCGAAGCCGCGTCGTCGGTCGAGAGCTGCGCTCCTGCCGGCCGGGCTGGCGCAGCTCGCGCGCTGCTACGCTGCGTGCGTGCGCGCTGCGCCTCAGTTCGGGCGACCAAGCCCTGTGATGGTGCGGTCGATCAGCGCGCGGTCGGCGTCGGCGCCGTGGCGGGCGGCGATGAGGTCCGCGGCGGCGCGGGTCGCGGCCTCGGCGGCGCGGGCGCGGGCC
>CAXTWJ010000179.1:0-5822 GCA_964247925.1 uncultured Sphingomonas sp. | reverse complement strand
GGCGCCCGTCTCGATCAGCCCGGTCAGGTACCGCGCGACCATGTCGTCGATCCGGGCTTGCGGCACCTCGCCCCGCCCGACCGCGTCCTTGAGCGGCTCGGAAAAGAACGGTCCCTTGTCCAGCTCCTGCCCCGATTGCTGATCCAGTCCGGCGTTGGCGGCCTTGGCGGTGGAATGCACCGCCCCCCAGTCGCTCATCACCCAGCCGGGGTAGCCCCAGTCGCGCTTGAGCACGTCCGTCAGCAGGTGGCGGTTCTCGCACGACCAGTCGCCGTCCACCTTGTTGTAGGCGCACATGACGGAGCCGGGCCGGCCTTGTTCGATCGCGATCTCGAAGGCGAGCAGGTCGCTCATGCGCAGCGCCGCCTCGTCGATCCGCGCGTCCGCGACGGTGCGGCCGGTTTCCTGTGCGTTCAGCGCGTAATGCTTGATCGTGGACACGATCCGGTTCGACTGTACGCCCGCGATGTGCGCGCCCGCCATCGTGCCGGCCAGCAGCGGATCCTCGCCCAGATACTCGAAGTTGCGCCCGTTCCAGGGGTCGCGCGTCAGGTTGACGCCGCCGGCGAGCATGACGTTGAACCGCTTGGCGCGCGCCTCCGCCCCGATCATCGCGCCGCCCGCGCGCGCGATCGCGGGGTCGAACGAGGCGGCGGTGGCGAGGCTGGACGGCAGCGCGGTGGCGACGTCGCCGTGCCGCTGCTCGACCTGGTTGGCGACGCCCAGCGAGGCGTCCGTCTCGCGCACCAGCGGCACGCCCACGCGCGGGACGCCGTCGATGTGCCCGGCGGACGGGATCAGCTCGTTGGGGCTCTTGCCCTTGGCGAAGGGCGGGAACAGGCCGTGGAGCAGCGCGATCTTCTCGTCGAGCGTCATGCGCGCGACGATTGCGTCGGCGCGCTGGCGCGCTTGGGGGGCATCAGCCCGCGCCCGGGCGGCCGCGCCCTGCTCGTCGCGCGCCTGTCCCGGCGTGGCCAGGGTGATCGCCGTGCAGGCCACCAGTGTCGCGCGCATCGCCTTCATCATCTCCGCCCTCTCGCGCCGGCGCTGACCGCCGTCGTCGCGGCCACTCCTATTGTGAGCGTTCTCAAAAAGCCACACCCGTCCTGCAATCGTCATGGAACCTTTTCCGCTCCGCTTGACAGCGGTTCCGGACGTGCGGCAAGTGAACGTTCTCAAATACGGCGCGGCTGGATCGCGTCCGTTGCACGGGGAGGACTGAATGCGCGGCTTCAAGGCTCGCACGATTGCGCGGCTGGTGGTGGGCAGCTCGATGCTGGCGGTGGCCGGCGTCCCCGGCGCCGCCTGGGCCCAGAACGCGAGCGCCGCGCAGGTGCCCGACGCGAACTCGACCGTCGGCGCCCCCGGCCCGTCGCAGGCGCCCACGGCGCCGGAAACCGGCAGGGTGCGAACGGACACGGGCACGGACACCAACGTGCCCAACTCGGCCGAGACGCCCGACGTTGTCGTTACCGGCATCCGCGCCAGCCTGCGCCGCTCGCTCGAGCTGAAGCGCGATGCGCAGGGCGTGGTGGACGCGATTTCCGCCGAGGAGATTGGCAAGTTCCCCGACAGCAATCTCGCCGAGTCGTTGCAGCGCATCACCGGCGTCTCGATCGACCGGTCGAACGGCGAGGGCCAGTTCGTCACCGTTCGTGGCTTCGGCCCGGACTATAACTTGGTTGTGCTGAACGGCCGGCGCATGCCGACCTCCACGATCGGCGATGGCAACGGCGCGCCGGCGTCGCGCTCGTTTGACTTCGCCAACCTCGCCTCCGAGGGCGTCGCGGCGCTGGAGGTGTACAAGTCCGGCCGCGCCACCGTGCCGTCGGGCGGCATCGGCTCCACCATCAACATCCGCACCCCGCGCCCGTTCGACAAGATGGGCCTGCGCGGGTCGCTGAGCGCTCGGGGCGTGGACGACACGTCGCAGAACGGCAAGAATGACATCACGCCCGAGATCTCGGGCATCCTGTCCGACACCTTCGCCGACGGGCGCATTGGCATTCTGATCGACGGCGCCTACCAAGTGCGCCACTTCAGCGAAAACTCGGCCAATATCGGCTTCCGCGACGGCTATCTAGGATCGGAGAATAATTGGGGCTCGCTCGCCCAGCCCGGCGACCCGCGCTATCCAAATATCCAGAACCGACCAAAGGCGAACGACGTCTACCAAGTGCCGCAGAACGGTGGCTACGACGTCGTCAACGGCCACCGCCAACGCATTAACGGGCAGGCGGTGCTGCAGTTCCGGCCGATCGACAGCCTGACCGGCACGGTAGACTACACCTACTCGCGTGAGCGTGTCGCGATCCGCGATAACAGCGTGGGCATCTGGTACAATCACGGGGACACGTCGAGCGCATGGACGGACGGCCCCGTTGCGGGCCCAATCTTCTATACCGAGCGGTTTCCGCTGCCTGCGAACGACCCGACCCTCACTGCGGCGCAGAATGCCGAGAACGTCAATGCGGCTTACAAAGACCTCGCCTATTCGGCATCGCAGACCGCGTATCGCAGCGAAAACAAGTCGCTCGGCGGCAACCTGACCTGGGCGGCGCCGGGCGGCGTCACCGTGTCGCTGGACGCGCATCACTCGACGGCCACGTCGAAGCCGGACAGCCCTTACGGGAACAGCAACTCGGTCGGTACGGCCGTATTCGGCGTCCAGAGCCAGACGCTGAATTTCGACAACAAGCTACCGGTCATCTCGTTCAACATGTATCCCGGGATCGATCCGCTGAACCCGGCGAACATCGTCCCGACCGGCAATGCGTTCCGCAATTCCTACTTCCGGGATGAGATCAACGAAGTCCAGTTCAAGGGTCATTACGACCACAATGACGGCTTCCTCGACAGCCTGGACTGGGGCTTCGAGTTCGTCGACAACAAGGTGCGCTCCGCTTACAGCGTGCTTCAGAACGACACTTGGGGCGGCACCGGCGGGGGCAGCATTGCACAGCGCGGGGCGGCGGCGGCGCTGCTACCCGACAGCCTATTCCAGCTGACCTCCATCCCCGACAAGTTCAAGGGCATCAGCGGCGCGAACGACCCCAACATCGTGAAGTCGTTCTACACGTTCGACCTGCCCACCGTGGTCGGGCTGCTCGACCAGGCCTACAAGATTTGTGGCGGCGCCGGGCAGTGTCTGCTGCCCTACACGACGGACTCGCGCATTCACGAGAAGACGGTCGCGCCGTATTTCCAGTTCAACGGCAAGTTCGACCTGTTCTCGCGGCCCGGACACGTCATCGCCGGCATCCGGTACGAGTCGACGGACGTGGCGGCGACCGCGCTGGTGCCGACACCGGTCGGCGGGCAGCAGAACTCGGCAAACGAGTTCAACGTCCTGTTCAACGGCCAGGGCTTCACGTCGTTCAAGGGCAGCTACCAGAACTGGCTGCCGTCGGTGGACGTCGACATCGAGCCGCTGCAGGGTGTCAAGCTGCGCGCTTCCTATAGTCACACGATCACCCGGGCGAACTACGATGCGCTGCAGGGCGGCCGACGGCTCGACACGCTGTTCCGGGTAGGCGGCGGCACGGGCGCGGTCGGCAACCCCGGCCTGATCCCATACAAGTCCAAGAACATCGATCTCTCGGCCGAATGGTATTATGGCAACGAGAGCTACATTTCGGTCGGCTATTTTCACAAAAACGTGTCGAACTACATCAGCTCGACGCAGCTCAACACGACCATCCCGGGCGTGGCCGCGCCGACCACAACGTTCAATGGCGTCACGACGAATGGCCCGCGATATCAAGCGGCGCTCAACGCTCTCGGCCCGAATGCGGGCATCAACCTCATCCAAGATTTCTATCGAACCAATTTCCCGACCTTTGTCGGGCCGCAAGGACAGCTACTCGCCGGGCCTGGCGATCCTCTGGTCAACTTCGTGATCACGACGCCGTTCAACAGCGACCAGACCGCGTCGGTCGACGGCTTCGAGTTCGCGATCCAGCACAGCTTCTGGCAGACCGGCTTTGGCACGATCCTCAACTACACGATCGTGAACGGCAACCGCGACTACAACAACGCGCTGCCGGCCAGCGTGTCGCCCGCGCAGTTCGCTATCCTTGGCCTGTCGGACAGCGCGAACGCGGTGCTGTTCTACGACAAGTACGGCATTCAGGCGCGCGTCGCGTATAACTGGCGCGACAAGTTCCTATCGGGCACCGGCGTCAATCCCACCTACACGAATGCCTATGGCCAGATCGATTTCAGCGCGAGCTACGCGATCACCAAGAATTTTGCGGTGTTCGCGGAAGGGATCAACGTCAACGGCGAGGATCGAAGCACGCACCTGCGGTCGAACCGCAACATCACGCAGGTGCAGAAGCAGGACGCGCGTTACTCGGCCGGGCTCCGCTTCGCCTTCTGATCCGGGCGACGCGCGGAACGGATCGGGAAAGCCACTCTCCATCGCGAGGGTGGCTTTTCTCGTGTGGGGCAGGCAGGAAACGGTGATGAACCAGGCAAGGGTGCGGGCGTGAGCGGGCCGGTGCGGGATGTGGTGATCGTCGGTGGCGGCACGGCCGGCTGGCTGGCCGCGTGCCTCGTCGCCGCCAGCGCCGACCGGGACGCGCCCGCGCCGCTCCGCGTCACGGTGGTGGAGTCGCCCGACATCCCGACGATCGGGGTGGGGGAGGGCACCTGGCCCACCATGCGCGGCACGCTCGCGCGGATCGGCATCGACGAGGCCGAGTTCCTGCTGGCCTGCGATGCGTCGTTCAAGCAGGGTTCGCGGTTCGACGGCTGGCGGACGGGCGCGCCGGGCGACAGCTACCTCCACCCCTTCACCCCGCCAGCCGACGGCGATCCGCGCGCGCTGCTGGCGGCGTGGGATGGCGAGCCGGGCGCATTCGCCGGGCTGGTGTCGCCGCAGGCGCTCGCCGACGCGCTCGATCTCGCGCCCCGCCCGCGCGCGCTGCCCGGCTATGCCGGCGCGCGCCACTATGCCGATCACCGCGCCGCGGGAAAGCTCGCAGCGCTGCTGTTCCGCCACGCGACCGAGCGGCTGGGCGTGCGTCATGTCCGCGATCACGTCACCGGCGTCGATCGCGCGGATGACGGCGACATCGCGGGCGTCCGCACGCGCGGGCACGGCGCGGTGCCGGGCGACCTGTTCCTCGACTGCACCGGCCACGCCGCGCTGCTGATCGGCGGCGAGCTGGAGGTGCCGTTCCTCGATCGCGGCGACATCCTGTTCAACGACCGCGCGCTCGCCGTGCAGGTTCCGGTCGCGCCCGACGCCGCCATCGCGTCACAGACCAACGCGACCGCGCACGCGGGTGGCTGGATCTGGGACATCGGCCTGCCGACCCGGCGCGGGGTGGGGTGCGTCTATTCGTCGCGCCACCTGTCCGATGACGAGGCGGCGGCGACGCTGGCGGCGTATGTCGCGCGCACCGCGCCCGGGGTCGAGCCGACGCCACGCCGGCTGACGTTCCGTTCGGGCCATCGCGCGCGCTTCTGGGAGCGCAACTGCCTGGCGCTGGGGCTGTCGGCCGGGTTCCTGGAGCCGCTGGAGGCGTCGGCGATCGTGCTGATCGAGCTGTCGCTGACCGCGCTGCTCGACGGCTTCCCCGCGACGCGCGCGGCGATGCCGGTCCACGCCGCGCGCTTCAACGAGCTGTTCCGCTATCGCTGGGATCGCATCGTCGAGTTCCTGAAGCTGCATTACGTCCTGAGCGAGCGCGCCGAGCCCTATTGGCGCGATCACCGCGATCCCGCGACGATCCCGCCGCGCCTCGCCCCGCTGCTAGCCCAGTGGGCCGCCCCCCCCCCAAAGGCGCGCCACTTACCCCGGATCCCCGCGGTGT